>JAFNZX010000083.1 GCA_017382615.1 Clostridia bacterium
CCGCAAGCAGGCGTTTGCCGAGGTCAGCCTATATCTGATCTGTGCAGCAGAGACCATGATCTCATCGGCATAAAAATCCGCACCCTTTTTTGTTGACGAGCACGTCAGTGCCGTGTCCTTTGCCTGCTCCTGCAGCGAAGCCACGCGCGCGTCATCCGCATTAAGCAGCACGTGCTCACACTGCGCAAGCAGCTTTTTCTTGGCAGCAAAGTATTCCGCCATGCTGCCGTGAAAATCCAGATGATCCCGCGTGAGATTGGTGTATATCCCCCATGCAAACCGCAAAGGGGCACACCGCTCTTGCACGAGCGCATGGGAGGTGACCTCCATGACCACAATCCGGGTTCCCTGCTCTGCAAATTTTGCCAGCATGGGATACAGCTGCGCAGGCTCGGGTGTGGTCATATTGGCAACGCCCGAGGTATCCTTCGGGATCTCGCCGCCCGGTCCCTTGCAGCCAACCGTACCGATCAGCGCGCAGGGGATCTGCGCATATTGGAGCAATCCGTACAGCACCCACGCCACAGAGGTCTTGCCATTTGTGCCCGTGACCCCCACGAATTGCATTTTTTGGGACGGTTGACCGCACCACGCATCGTATAAATACGCCGCAGCTGCACGGGTGCTTGGTACGCGCAGGATACATAAGCCCTCGGGAATCTCCCCCGCATACTCCCGGGCAACCACCGCAGCGCACGCGCCGCGATCAGCCGCAGAGAAAAGGTAATCGTGTCCGTCCGCGTGCGCACCGCGCAAGCAAACGAACAAATTTCCCTTTTCCAATTGATTGGAATCGGTGCAGATGCCGCTTACGGTCACCTGCCCTGCGTCCGCCGGGCAATCCAGCCCTGCGGCAACGCACAGTTCAGAAAGAATCATGAAAGCCTCCGAAAGCAAATTTACCTTGGCTCTCCGTTCTTTTTTACTTCTTTATTCTTTAGTTTCCCGTACCGGGCAGTTCAACGTTCTCCACGTCGTCCGCCACGCTTTCATCACGGAAATACACCGTAATGGTCGTCCCGATCTCCACCACCGTACCGGGCGCAATGGACTGCGCATACGCAGTAGCTGCCGTGCCGCTGGTGTACTGATTGGTGCCGGAGATCTTGATGTTCAAATTGCTGCTTGCCAAAAGTCCGCTCGCCGCAACAGCGGTCTTACCCGTCAGATCGGGAACTCTGACCGTCTTCTTTTCTGCAGAACGATCGGTATACACGACCAGCTTTGAGCCCTCGCGCTCCATTTTGGTACCCGCCTCGGGAGATTGCGCATAAATGAGATCGCCATCTCCGATCACCTCAAGCTCAATGCCCATATCCGCTGCGATCTTGCTTGCTGCCTCTACCGTCCACCAGGTCAAGCCGGGCACTTCAACTGCCTTTTTGGCAAGCTCGGCGTCGGTATACACGGCTTCTACGCCAAGATACGGCAAAATGGTCTCCATCACGTTACCCACGTAAGGAGCAGCTACCACGGAACCGTACAGCGTGCCCTGCGTGGGCTGATCCACCATGATCAGCGTAATGTACTGCGGATCATCCGCAGGCGCATACGCAACGGTGGAGCAGATATATTTTCCGTCGATCAGATTGCCGTTCTCATCCTTGAGGTCCTTTTTCTCGGAGGTACCCGTTTTAGCCGCTATGCGATAGCCCGCCACGTAAGCGTTCTTTGCGCCTCCGTTACCCGAAACGCCCTCTTCCAAAATCTTGGAAATCATTTGCGCGGTCTGCTTGCTGATGACCTGGCGTCTGATCTCGGGCTCAAAGCTTTGGATCACGTTGCCGTTTTGGTCGGTAATGCTCTTGACAAGTCTGGGAGTGACGAGATCACCGCCGTTTGCAACTGCTGCAATTGCCGTGACGTGTCCCAGCACCGAAATCTTGAAGTTCTGTCCAAAGGAAGCGGTTGCAAGATAAATATCCGCACTTTCAAACATGCCCTTATTCCAGAATGTCACGCCCTCCACCGTAACGCCCTCACCGGGCAGATCGATACCGGTCTTTTCAAAATAGCCAAACGCCTTGAAATAATTATAGAAATTGGGTGCACCGATCTGCTCACCGATGCGCATCAGCCACGGGTTGCAGGATTGCTGAATACCCTGGGCAAAGCTCAGCGAGCCGTGTCCCTGCACCTTGTGGCACTTAATCTTGCGTCCGTTGACGATATGATAGCCCGGGCAAAAATGCGTTTCCTTGATAATTGGCAAATTTTCCTCACACGCCATGGCAGCTGTGATAATCTTAAAGGTCGAGCCGGGCATATACACCTCGGTGACCGCCTTGTTATTCCACGTGGTCAGCAAAAGCTCCTGCTTAAGTGCACCGTATTCCTCGCTGTCCTGCGCAAGTCCGCTTTGCTCCAGCAGCTTTAAGCTTTCCTCGTTGAGCTTCCAGGGATTGTTAAGGTCAAAGGTGGGATAGACGGAAATGGCGAGCACGTCTCCCGTTCTGACGTCCATAACCACGCCGCAGGCGCGATTTTCTCCGCCGGATTCAATATACGCCATCTTCACCTGCTCGTCAAGTGCGTTCTGCACAAACACGTCAATGGTAGTATTGAGAGAATAACCCGGCACTGCGGGCACCATGCTTTCATAGTCGTAAGGCATCTCGTTGCCGTCCGCATCGCGCGCGGTCACGTATTTGCCGTCCGTTCCCTTAAGAAATTCCTCGTATGTGTATTCCAAGCCGTAAATGCCGGAGCCATCGTTGTTGGTAAAGCCAATGGTGTGCGCGCCAAGGGATTCGTAAGGATAATAGCGGGTTGCGGTGGCTTCAAGGTAGATCATATCCTCAAGCCCGTTTTCAGCGATAAAGGTGCGGATCTGCTTGGCAATATCCGAAGTGATCTTGCGTGCAATGGTTCTGTCAAGATAATGCGTTTTGGTCGTTTGCAGGTGCACGTCCTCGTAGGACACACCCTCAAGCAGCTGAGAAAGTCCGTGAGAAACCATATCCGCATAGTCCACGCCCGTTTCGTTACTTGCTTCCTTAATGGTACGCGGCGAGATGAATACGCGGTAGGTGGTGACGTTACCTGCCAGCAAGATGCCGTTTGCATCGTAAATTGCACCGCGATCGGCTTCAATGGTGGTTTGCGTGGTGATTTGGCTGATGACCTTGGCTTGATATTTTTTATATTCCACGGTTTGCAAAATCAGAATGCGGAGCATTAAAAACACAAAAACCAGCGATACTGCCAATCCCAGTGCCGCTGCTCTTTTTACCGTTTTCGTATCTATCGTATGCAGACTCAACTCCGTAATCCTCCATGCCTGTTGATGCTGTTTTTTTAAAATAAGGGCGAGCGCCTTGTGTCCGTCTCCTGCTCGGGCAAGAGTCGAAGCACTCCCTTCGGATCCGTCGAATCTTCGACTGTACCGAAAAATGCGCCCGCCGCCTTTTTTGATCCCATACACAAGGGGACTCCCCTATATTATATCGGATCTATCTTGTCCTGTCAATGTCAATTTATGAACCGCTTGCAACTTTTATGCAGGCAATCTCACTCAATCTCTGATAATTCCGATTGCACTGAGCAAATTCGACAATCCACGACCAAAGTCGTTTTGCGGTTCATAAACCTCCACCGTGTTCTCGCACTCGGTGGTAAGCACTTGCGTGTCAACGAATTCGGAACGCACCATGTTGTATTCCTCCACGGCGATCCGTTCGATTTCCAGCATATCGTTTTTGAGCGAAAGCTCGGTATTCAATACAGTATACTGCTTATCCAGTGCATCCAGCTTGTTTTGCAGAATGCTGGCGTCTCTTATGGACAGGCTTACCATAACCGAGCTGCTCACGATCATCACGCAGCAAAGCGTCACCGTCAGCATCGCGCCAAGCACGCCTGCAGGCATCTTCTTTGCTTCGCTCTTCTCGCACCTCTGTTCCTTTTCAATCGGAAACCAATTACGGGAAACCTCACCCAGCTTTGCGGTCACGGGGCTTTCCAGATATTTGCGCACCGATTGAGGCATTTGCTCGGTCAGAGTAAGCCACAGGGCTTTTTTTGGCGTTTGCCCTCCCGTTACGTCTTCACGGGCATGCTCTGCCGTTATCGCTCTGACGCTGTAATTGGGCATTTTATAGCTGCGCTGATCGTGATAATAGCGCACGAAATCGTCCGCAGTCATGTGTCTCTCGCCCTTATAAAGACCCGTGCGATATTTGTCTGCCTTGCCGTCAGAGACGCGCTCTGCCATGATATACGCACCGGGTGCCATAGCATGCGAAAGTGCCTCCTCGCGCTCCTGACGCTTTGCGTCACTGCGCACGTGTGCGGCAATGCCTCTGTCCTTGTATCTTTTACACAAGGCGTCCACGTACTCCGCACAAGCGGTGTAGTGGGGCTTTTTTGCTTGCATAATGTGCTCCATCGGGTCCTCCTTTATAATTTCTCGGCTATACGCAGCTTTGCACTGCGTGACCTGGGGTTAATCGAAAGCTCTTGCTCGGACGGCAAGATGGGCTTGCGGCTGATCACCTCGACCAGCGGCTTTTTGCCGCACACACACACGGGAAAATCGCGCGGGCAGGTGCAGCCGGACGCCAAGGATGCAAAGGTCTGCTTGACCAATCTATCCTCAAGCGAATGGAAGGTTATGATGGCAATTCTGCCACCGGGCTTTAACAGATTGACCGCATCACGGATCGTTGGCTCAATGACCGACAGCTCACCGTTTACCTCAATGCGGATCGCCTGGAAGGTACGCTTAGCGGGATGATGTCCGCCCTCCTTGGCTGCCGCGGGCATTGCGGATTTGATAATATCCACCAGCTCACCGGTCGTGCGGATAGGGGCTGACTCTCTTGCCTTGACGATGCGAGAGGCAATGCGCGGTGCAAATCTCTCCTCGCCATAATCGTATATAATGCGCTTGAGCTCCTGCTCTGTATAGGTGTTTACAACGGTATACGCATCCAGCTTATCCTCGCGGTTCATGCGCATATCCAAGGGTGCGTCTGCCATATAGGAAAAGCCACGGTCTGCGGTATCCAGCTGGTACGAGGATACCCCAAGATCCAACAGCACGCCGTCCACACCGTCAATCCCCAACTCTCTGCACACCTGTGCCATCTCGGAAAAGTTGCTGTGCACGACCTGTGCGTGCTCACCAAATTGAGAAAGACGTTCAGTTGCCACGGCAACTGCGGTCAGGTCGCGATCCAGCGCGATCAGCTTACCGCTGCCCAGACGAGAGGCGATCTGGCACGAATGCCCCGCGCCGCCTGCCGTTCCATCAATATATATACCGTCCTGCTTGATATCAAGTGCATCCATACACTCCTGCAGCAGCACCGAAACGTGAGAAAATACTTGCTTTTCCATATCTTATAACCCAAACAGCTCCAATTTGGCACGCAGATCCTCTTGATCCTCTTTTTCTATTTCGGCTTCATACAAAGCCTCGGACCAAATCTCCACCCAATCGCAGTTTCCGACTACGACCGCGTTCTTTTCGATCTCTGCAAAATCAAGCAATGACTGCGGCAACAGAATGCGCCCCTGCGAATCGGGAGTAACCTTAACTGCATTGCGGTGCAGAAAACGCAGCGCGGGCTCGGCAACCCGCCTCTCCTGCTGCTTAATCGGGGTAATATACGCTTCCCAGCCCTCCAAGGAAAAGACCTTAAGCAATTGTCCGCGAACGCTGCGGGATACGATCAGCTCCTCGCCCAGCTCCTCACGGTGCTTTGCGGGAATAAAGAGCCTGTTTTTGGCATCCACTGAATGCCTGTATTCACCTGTCAGCACGACATTTGCCCTCCTTTCCTTGATTTGCGGTGTCGTTGTGTGTAAAAGCTCAACACTTTCCACCACAACGCCCCACAATGGGTATATTTATTATAAACTTATTAGCAACAAAAGGCAAGGGGGGTATGCATATTTTTTGCAAAAACCGTTCTGTTTTTTTGTATCTTTTGCGAAAAATAACGGGTGCAATCCTAAAGTTGCACCCGTATTTTTAATAATACTTGTAATTATTTACATTTATTCCCATTTATTTATTTTTGCGTCATTTTCCGCGAATGGAAATAGCAAACAAGCGCGGGAAATGGCGCAGTGCGACGTTCATTGATGCTTATCTGCTCTGCTTTTTGCGCCTTACCAGAAGCGTCATCAGTGCCCTGCCGTCAAATGGAATGAGCGGATAGAGATACTGCCTGCCGCCGTTGACCGTCTTGTTGGTCGCCAGCAGCACAACGATCAAAAGCGTTCCGGCAGCGTATCCCCACACACCGCCAAGTGCCGTCAGGATCAAAAGCCCGATGCGCAAAAATTTGAAGGCGTAGCCAAGCTCATAAGAACGTTGCGTAAAGGTGGCAATGGCAACGAACGCCATATACAGTATAACCTCAGGAATCAGCCAACCAATGCCGACCGCAAAATCACCAAGTATCAAGCCGCCCACGACGGAGAGCGAATTGGACAGCATGCTGGGGGTATTGAGCGACGCCATACGCAGTCCGTCAATGATAAATTCCGTCAACAGCAGCTGTGCGATCAAGGGGATGCGCCCCTGCTCCTGCGGAATGACAAACACAAGCCAATCGGGTACGGCAGATGCATGTTGTACAAGCAGATACCAAGTAGGCACCAAAAAAAGCGAAAGTGCAAACACAATATAGCGCACAATACGGATATACGTGCCGGTCAGTGGGGTAAAATAATAGTCGTTGGTTTCCTGCATGAAGTCAAAGATGCTGACGGGCAGGATCATGACCTGCGGAGAATTATCGCAAAAGATCAGCACGCTGCCCTCAAGCACCTGCGCAGCAGCGGTGTCGGGTCGCTCGGTGTAGCGAATCTTGGGAAAAGGATTATACCAGCGCGCCTTGACCAGGCATTCGGCAAGAGATTGGTGTCCCAAAGGCAGCGCGTCGGTATCAATAGAGGCAAGTCGCTTTTCAAGGCGGCTGACGTAATCGGGATTGGCGCGGCTTGCGAGATAGCACATGACCACGTCGGTTTTCGAATGCCTGCCCACCGTAAAATAGCGCATGGTCAACTGCGGATCGCGCACGCGGCGGCGCAAAAGCGCAGTATTGAAGATCAGCGTTTCCACAAAACCGTCTCGCGAGCCAACCATCACGCGGTCACCCTCGGGCTCTGCGGTCGAGCGCGCGGGATAGGTCCGTGAATCGACGATGAGCGCAAGAGGTCCAAAGGTAGAGGCAAGGATCAGCGTTGCGCCCGACAGCACCATTTGCACCATCAGGTCAACGTCACCCGTGGTGTCGCATTCCACGTGCGGCACATTGTATTCCGCAAACCGCTCGGCAGCGGATTTGGCACCGTCGGGCGGCGTTTTCAGGGAGTCTAACGACAGAAAGTGCATCATCAGCTTTTGCATAGGCGTACCGTTTACAAAGCCGTCTATATAATACAGCGTCATTTCGTCCGCGCCTACGCGCAAGACCTTGCGAATGACGTCAAAATTCTCGTCGGGATGCAAAAGGCTGTCCAAAATTGCCACGTTGACCCGATAATTTTCACCCAGTTTACCCATAATCACGTTCCTTTTTGTGTATTCAAAGGTTAGTTTGGGTGAGTTTTGAGAGATTATGAGAAACAAAATTTGGGCAACCGCCACCACACGGACGACCCAACTCTTGAAAAGTTTCGCTCGAGCCTTTTCAAAGGCTCGCAGGTTCCAAGGGCAGCGCCCTTGGTCGCCTCCGCAGAGGCGAAACATCTCTAACGGCATTTCATTTGCTTGCAAATAATGGTTCATTTCTTTGTGCCTACTTGCTCAAAGAAAGAACGGAGAAAATTATCTCAATGTAAAGAAAAAGGAAGTAACTTACACAAAGTAGCTTCCTTTTTTGTTTTATACTGCGGGAGCAAGCCCCCGCCCTACGGCTGTTTTGATATTATGTGAGAAAATCGTTTCCGTTCTTTTTGAGCAAGGAGCTGCAAAAAGAACCAAAAACAGCGTTTGAGACGTTTCGCTCGTTGCGACGAGCGACGAGGGCTTCGCGCCCTCGACCTGCGCAAACTTTTGAAAAAGTTTGATCAAAACTTTCATGAACTGGGCTAGACAGAAACTTTCATGAACTGGGCTAGACAGAAACTTTCATGAGTTTGGCTTGTCCGCACTTACAGCTTTTGCTGATGACACCAGATCTTCATGACCATTTTGGTGGGCAATAGCCATGCAAGGAATCTTGCGCGTCTGATCGCGTGTCCGCAAACAGAGACGTCGCGCCCGCGCTTCATGTCCTTGATCGCTCTGGTCACGACCTGCTCCGCCGTGTAATATCTTGCGTAATATTTGATAGTATTGTCGGTCACCGCATGATCGAAAAACTCGGTCTTGACCCAACCCGGGCAAATTGCCATGACGCGAATGCCTCTGCCCTTCAGCTCCACGTTCAGAGAGCGCGAAAAGCTGAGCACAAACGCCTTTGTCGCACCGTACACGCCGATGTAGGGCACGGGCTGGAATGCGGATTGGCTATCGATCTGATAGATCTGACCGCCCTTTTTCATGTAAGGCAGCGTCAGATAGGTCATGCTCATCAGCGCGCTTGCGTTGAGCGTGATCATCTGCTCCTGCGCAGCAAGGTCGATATCGGTAAACGCGCCAAAGCGACCAAAGCCGCTACCGTTGACCAGCACCGCTACGTCGGGCTGATGCTGCTCTAAGAGAGTCTTGTACTCGTCCAGTGCTTCCCTTTTGCAAAGATCCAGCGCAATGGCTCTGACACGGGCGCGCGTCTGCTTACCGATCTCAAGCAGTCTGTCCTCGCGTCTTGCGATCAACCACAGCTCGTCAAACTCGTTCTGCGCATCCAGCTGCAGCACGAATTCCTTACCCATACCGGACGATGCACCCGTAATGACTGCAATTCTCATACCCATCTCCTTACAGAATGATCTGCTCGGGCAAGCCGCCTACGTACTTGGGATATCTCTCACCCTCAATCAGAGGAAGCAGATATGCCAGGCACTCATCGGTAATGCCGTTGTGCTGTGCGTTGATATACGCATCGGGCACGCGCTTGATCTTGTTTGCGATCTCGTGCACGTCCGCGCAGCCGATCTCGTATGCGTAAGGCTGATTGGAAATGCGCTTGTACAGCATCATCTTACCGCTCTCGCCCTGCTCTGCAGCCAATGCCGCAGCACGACCGATGGCAACGGACTCTGCAATATCGGTGGCTGACACCAAATGCCCTGCGCAACGCTGGCACACGTTAAGCTCCACAGAGCGCACCTTGCAGCCGATGCGGTCACGTACCGCATACTCCAGCGCCTTGCCCGTGCCTGCGAGGTACTGATGTCCGAACACGTCCTTGACACCGCTCTGCGCGCCTGCGCCTACGTAAGTACCGTCAGAGAAGCGAATGCCCTCGGAAACCGCAACAACCACGTTGGGGTGCTTTTCCAGCGCCTTCTTGGTGCTCTCGATAAACTCGTCCATACAGAACGGCTTTTCGGGAAGATACACAAGATCGGGCTCTTGTCCGTTTGCAAGTCTGCCAAGAGCTGCGGACGTGGTCAGCCAGCCTGCATCTCTGCCCATGATCTCCACAATGGTGACCGCCTTGGTGGTATACACAGCCGCGTCACGAATGATCTCGGATACGGTGGTCGCCACGTACTTTGCCGCCGAGCCAAATCCGGGGGTGTGATCCGTGCCCTCTAAGTCGTTATCAATGGTCTTGGGCACACCCATCACGCGCATCTCGTAGCCGCACTCCGCCACGTACGCGGACAGCTTGGAAACGGTATCCATGGAGTCGTTACCGCCGATATAAAAGAAATAGCGAATGTCATACTTCTTGAAAATGGCAAGCAGCTTTTCGTAAAACTCAGGATCATCCGCGTGCTTGGGCAGCTTTTTGCGGCAAGAGCCCAATGCTGCTGCGGGGGTCAGCTCCAGCGCATCCAGCTTGTCTGCATCCTTGGAAAACTCGCACAGATCGATCAGTCTTTCCTGCATCAAGCCCTCAATGCCGTTGCACATACCGTACAGCTTGCCGATCGCACCGCCGTTTTTGTTGATCTCCAGTACGCCGCGAATCACGCCTGCTAAGGTTGCGTTGATGGCTGCCGTCGGTCCGCCCGACTGTCCCACAACCGCGTTTCCGTATAAATTGGTCATATATGTGCCCTCTCTTTTCTTACAAGGTATATTGTATTCAGTATAACATATCCGAACACGATTGTCAACGATAAACGCCACAGAACGCAAATTCACAGATTATTTACAAGTTTCGTAGGACACTTGCTCCCTTTTTTGCGTCTATATTGACAAAGGAATCATGATTTGTTATACTAAAATCATGACAGAGATCACATGGAGGTTTGAAAAAATGAAAAGAAGGTTGACTCTGGTTTGCTTTTTCCTGATTTGCGTCTCTTTACTTTCTGCGTGCAGCCTGCCGCAAAAAATCGACACGAGTACGCCTCCCGAAAGTGCTGCGCAGGCACAGACGTATATGGACGCCACCATGGCGGAGCAGCAAAGCTATCGCGCAGACGTGACCATGAACTTTGTGTTATATTCCGGTCAGACCAAAATGAAGGGTGAGTTGACCAGCATTGTCATCGAGGACGTCGGACAGGGATTGGGCAATTACTACTCCTATACCGAGGTGCGAAACGCCATGTACGTTGGCAACTCTATCTCGCCGCGCGCCAAGGTCACAAGCATTGATGCGTACTGTGACGGATACGCCTATCAATCCTACTCCTACAACGGCCAACGCCGCAAGCTGCGCTCCAAGATGCGCGCCTCCGAGTTTGCCAAATACCGCGAGGGCGACAGCGACATCATCGATTTTACATACACCGACTGCCAAAATACCACTCTTACGCAGACCGACGAGGGCTACACGATTCTCTGCTCCGGCTACAGCGCGGAAAATTTGCACGCTATGGCGGTTGCTGCAGGGATTGCCGAGCTGATCGACGACGCACTGCAGGATATGCAGGTCACCATTCTGCTGGGGCGGGATTACCTGCCCGTTGAGATCTCCCTTGAGCTGGTATTTGACAGCGAACGCTATTACAAGGATACCCGCCCCTATTTCCGTATGCTCATAGAATTTTCGGACTACAACCAAGCCGAGCACATTCTGCGCACCATTGAACCCGAGGACTACACCGAAATTGAAGATTTGCAGCTGCTAAAGGAGCTGGAGCAAAAGATTGCCGAGACCGTGAACGTCAAAAAAGGCAGCTTTGTCAGAGAAACCGCGCAAAACGTGACGTTTGGCAAGGAGACCACCAACACCTCGCAGGTGGATGTATCGGCTACGTTTTCCAATACCAAGGAGGGGTTCTCCTTCAAGGCGCACATGGCGGACAACGACGTAGGCAGAACGGTCACGTACGCAAACGGCGACATGATCGGTCTGGACGCCCCCAACGGCTCCAAGATCAACCGCATGACCGACGAGCAAGCCAAAGCAGAGATGCTCGCCTGGATCAACGATCCCTCCATCGGCTTCACCTACACCCGTGTGCTCAATATCGAAAAGACCAAAACCGGCTATCTCGTGACCATGATACCTGCTGAAAACGGCATAGTAACGCAGTTGAGTGATGCCATGAATATTTCGCTGCAGCAGGAATGTGAAACCATTGAATTTGTTTTCAAATGGGGTAAGCTGGTCAAGCTGATCCATTCCTTCGGTGCCTCCACCACGATTTCCGGTCAGGATTTCGCTTATGAAGGCAGCATTACGGTCACATTTGAGTAAACATTCACACTTTGTTTACAATGTTTTTCGATTTTTTCGGAGTCATTTGCCCATTTTTTGCGTCTATATAGGTAAGAGCATCATGCTTGAGAAATATTTTCCAATATGTTATACTGAAAACGTAATAGGAGGACGAAAACATGAAAAGAAGAATCTTTTGGATCAGCTTTATACTTGTATGCATATTGATCCTGACAGCTTGCGACAGCATCTTGCCCCCTCCCCTCACAGCAAAGCAGCTGGAGCGGCGCGTGGATCGCAAAATGAATGACCTGCAAAGCTACCGCATAGACGTTGAAATGAAATACACCGTGTACGTCAACGCAAACAAGGTGACGGGTACAGCCACGGGATTTATGCTTGAGGATAAGGGAGAGGGTAAAGACGATTACTACTCCTATATAGAAATGGCCAACGAAACGAAGAGCGGCAGCACGACCATCAGACTCAGAAACGTTGACGCCTATCACGAAGGCATTGCATACTCTCTATTCGGTGACGGAAAGGTCACGCGCAGGCTATCTGCCAAAATGACACGTGCAGAATATGACACTTACAGAGATGGCGATAGTCTGGTGGAAATCAATCTGCAGGATTGCGATAAGACCGAAATGGAAAGAACCGATACGGGTTACGTACTCAAATACTCGGACTATAGCGCGGAAGCGGTTGAAGAATTTGCTCAAGCCTCCGGTTTGGAAAAAGAGGTGTTCGGTGAAGACCTCAGGGATTTGCACGTCACCATGGAGGTAGGCAAAGACTATTTGCCCGTAAAGATCACGCTGGATCCCGTATTCGACTATGAAGAAGGTGAATACTATCAGTCCAAAGTCGCCATCACCATGACATTCTCGCAATTCAACGAGGTAGAGCGCATTACAAAGAGTTTTTCCACCATGCAATACACCGAGATCGAAAGCTTACAGCTGCTCAAGGATTTTGAGCAACTCATAGACGACCGCATTGAAGCACAAAGCGGCAGCTTTACCTCTACCACCTCGCAAAATGCAACCTTCATGGCGCAAACAGATAAGCAAAGCCAGACCAGCAAGGTATCATTTGAGCGTACCGAGGGAGGACTGACCTTCTCTGCTGACGTTACGGACGAAGCAGGAGCAAGCTCGCACATCAAGTACAAGGACGGTGAAAAAATCACCGAAGCCAATGGCAAAACGCACACCGGTACAATGAGCGAGGACAAGGCGGAGGCATTCATTGCCGATCTGATTCATGATCCCGCAATGGGTTACAACATCAATTACGTATCCAATATCGAAAAGACGGAGCAAGGCTATCTGGTTACCATGGCGGTTTCCAAATACAGCGCCATGGGTCAGAGCATCGCAAGCACGGGCGCAACCTTTGGAAACGGTAAACATACCATTGAATTCGTGCTGAACGGCGACGAACTGAAGGCGATCAAGGTGGAATACAGCGGACAGGGCATCATCACGCTTGATTTCGGTTGGAGTTCCTCCAACGCAACGCTTCATTTTGATGGCAGCACGACCGTGACGTTTGACAAATAAGAGGAGTTAATCATGAAAAAAAGCATTCGTATTATCGGCATAGTAATACTTTCCCTGCTCTTGATCGGCAGCACGGCGGGCTGCTCTCTGCTTGGCGGATCCTCTGATATGCCCCCCACCGAGATCACGTTTTACGATATCAAGATCTCCCTGCCTTACGGATACATCATTGATTCAACGCAAAGCGACGAGTATCTGCGTGTATATGAGAAGGGCTTTTACAAAAGCTTGATCATACTCTCGATAGACGCCTTTGAGGGTGATCCTGCCGAGTGGCTGGACGGATACGCGGACTACCTCAACCAAAATGGCGGAACGGCTGAGCGGACCACGTTTATGGAGCACGATGCCGTATACTCCGTCTTTACCGACAAAGAGGGAAAACTTGGCAGAGAGATGATGTTTATCTATAACAACTACTGCTATGCAGTTTCGTTGCGCGGTGGCACCGAGCAGGACTTTGAAGATCTGCTTGTAACAATCACGCTGACCGAGCAGGCTGTTGAAATTTAAATTGGATCGGGGGCTGTCACTGAGTCGTGGCAGCCCCCTTTTTGCGCGTTTTGTTCACAAAAAAACCGTTGACAAATCCTGCGCTTCGGGTGTATAATGAAAATGGTATTTTGGGGACATAATTGCCTCATACTATAGCCGAAGAGAGCCGAACTCATACGCCCTGCGGCGAGTATTTTTCGCGTCTTTCGCCAAATCTCGTCTTGCAAGATGCGTATCTTGCTTCGCCTCGCTTTGACAAAATCCATCAAAAAATACAACGCCGGAGGGTGCTGCGCAGTTTTGCGCGAGCAAATATTTCGCAGATGCAAAGAGAAAATGCGAAGCAATATAAGATATTGCGAGTATTTTCTCTGTAGCAGGTGCAGATATTTGCCGCTCAAAACCGTGTGAGTTCGGCTCTCTTCGGCTATACATGAAAGTGGGGTGAATCTCTTGCGCGAAGAAAACGAAAAGCTCGACGAGGAGCTGCAGCAGCCAAAAGCAGAAAATGATCAATTAAAGACACCCGCCCCACGATTATTCAGCAAAGACGAGGACGAGCAAGAGAGAGCCGACCGCGAGCTGGACGAACAGTTTGAGCGCGAGGAGGAGGAGCAGGAGCGCGAGGTTGAGCAGGACGAGCAGGCACTTGCCGAGGACGAAATGCCGGATTCCTATGAGGAGATCATGGAGGACACCTTCGAGAGCCTGGAAGATCTGCTAGATAACAAAAAATACGCCGATTTCGTGCGCGAGCTGGAAAAGCTCAACCCCATTGACGCGGCGGATTTCTTTGAAAATCTGCCGCCCAAGCGGATTCCCGCTGTGTTCCGTCTACTCAAAAAGGACAGCGCGGCAGAGGTTTTTGCCGAGCTTGACGCGCCCTTGCAGGAGCGTATCATCTCCGCTATGACCGACCGAGAGATCTCGGTCATCGTGGAAGACTTGTTCCTTGACGACGCGGTAGACATGCTGACCGAGATGCCTGCCAACATCGTGCGCCGCATCAAGAAAAACACCACGCCCGAAACGCGTGCACAGATCAATCGCCTGCTCGCCTACCCCGAGGACAGCGCGGGCAGCGTCATGACAAGCGAATTTGTGGATCTGCGCAAGACCATGACGGTTTCCGAGGCGATCAAGCACATCAGACAGACCGGTATTGATAAGGAAACCGTGTATACCGCTTACGTCATTGACGACAGCCGTATCTTGGAGGGCATCGTGTCCTTCAAGGATCTGCTGTTTTCGGCACGTGACGCGCTGATCGGTGACATCATGGAGCCCAATATCATTTACGCAAATACGCTGGACGACCAGGAAACGGTTGCCGATATCATTGCAAAGTACAACCTGCTTTCCCTGCCCATCGTGGACCGTGAATCCCGCCTTGTGGGTATCGTTACCGTCGACGACGCTTTGGACGTCATCGAAGAAGAAACCACCGAGGACATTGAAAAAATGGCGGCAATTTTGCCAACAGACAAGCCCTATATGCGTACAAGCGTATGGGAAAACTTCAAAAAGCGCATTCCGTGGCTGCTGCTGTTGATGCTGACGGCAACCTTTACGGGTACGATCATTACCATGCTGGAGGGCAAGATTGACGCACTTGACTTTCCGCTGGTGCTGTCCCTTTCGGCGTTTATCCCCATGCTGATGAGTACGGGCGGTAATGCGGGCGGGCAGTCGTCTGTTACGGTCATTCGTGCGCTTTCGCTGGGTGAGATTGAGCCCAAAGACATTTTGCGCGTGGTGTGGAAGGAAATCCGCATTGCCATGCTGTGCGGTGCGTGCGTATTTGCTGCCTGCTTTATCAAAACCTGGGCGTACGATTGCAAGTTCAATACCGAGCCGCAGTATCTCATGATCGCGGCAGCGGTCAGTGCGACCGTGTTTGTGGCGATCGTGCTGGCAAAGCTGATCGGCGCGATTTTGCCGATTGGCGCGAAGGTGATCAGACTTGACCCGTCGGTCATGGCATCCCCGTTTATTACGACTATTGTAGACACACTGACGCTGCTGGTCTATTTTCTGATCGTCATTTACCTGCTCGTGCCGCAAATGACAGCGGTGCTGTAACGGACGACCCCACCACACGGACGACCCAACTCACGAAAGTTTTCGCCCGCCTTTTTCAAAAGGCGGCGCAGTCGAGGGCGCGCAGCCCTCGTCGCCTCCGCAGAGGCGAAACTTTCCTTACGGCATTTCTTTGGTTCTTTCTTTGTGCCTACTTGCTCAAAGAAAGAACGGAAACGATTTTCTCACATAATATCAAAACAGCCGTAGGGCGGGGGCTTGCTCCCGCAGTAAAAAAGAAAGGAAGCTACTTTGCATAAGTAACTTCCTTTTTCTTTTTACATTGAGATAATTTTCTCCGTTCTTTTTTGGCTAAGTAGCCGCAAAAAAGAACCAAAAAACGGCGAAAAAAGTTTCGTGCCTGCGGGCACGACGAGGGCTTCGTGCCCTCGACCTGCGCAAACTTTTGAAAAAGTTTGATCAAAACTTTTCATGAGTTGGCGTCCGTATGGTGGCGGTCGTCCGCGTGGTGTTTACGCGTTGACCTCTCTGCCGGTGATCTTATCCGCGACGTAGATGCCCATTGCGCCGCTCTGCGAAAGTCCGCGCGTAATGCCGCTGCCGTCGCCAATCAGGTACACGCCTTCCATGATCTCAAAGTTCTCGTTGTGCTTGGGCTTGATGGAATAGTACTTATTCTCGCAGCCGTACAGCAGCGTGTCGTCGTTGGCACAGCCGGGCGCAACCTTATCCAGCGCGTAAATGGTCTCGATAATGTTGGTCAGCGCGCGGTAAGGCAGCACAACGCTGAGGTCGCCGGGGAATGCCTGCAACGTGGGTCTGACCGTGCTCTGCGACAGTCTGTGTGCGTTGGTTCTTCTGCCTCTGATCAAATCACCAAATCTCTGCACCATGATGTTTCCTTCTGCTGCAAAGTTGGTATTTCTTGCAATGTTCTCGGCATACTCGGTAGGTTTTTGGAAATCACCGTCAAAGTGAATGGACGACAAAATTGCAAAGTTGCAGTTCTCGGTCTTCTTCTCGGGCTGTGCAAACGAGTGACCGTTTGCGGTAATGACACCGTGGTTATTCTCTGCCGATACAAGTCCGCCCTGGTTAAAGCAAAACATTCTGGTTCTGTCCTCGAACGTCTTGGTGCGGTACAAAATCTTAGGCTCGTAGATCTGCGATGAAAATTCGCGCCAGATAATATCCTTCATCTCCACGCGCACACCGATATCCACAGAATTTGCATCCATACGAATGCCAAACTTCTTGCAGGTGCGGATCACGAAATCCGAACCGCTTCTGCCCGTAGAAATGATAATTTTGGAAGCCTGCAGCACCTCTGCCTCTCTGCTTCCTCTTCTATGTGAAACGGCATAGCAGCCGTCCATTTTTTCGATCTCAAGCACCTCTGTCAAATCTCTCATCTCTACGCCCTGCTCTTCCAGCGCGTCGATCAGACTCTGCATGGTGTCAAAATTCTTATCCGTACCCAAATGACGCACGTTCATGTCCAAAAGGCGCAGATTATTCTGCAGACACTTGAGCTTAAGCTCCTCGTTGGAATGGTACATGGGCGGATAGTCATCAGCAAACTGCTCAAGGATGCTGTCTACTTGATTGATATAGTACATGGCAAGGTCTTCGCCCAGCTCTTCGCCCATTGTACCGCCGTATGCAGTACCAAGGTTAAATTTGCCGTCCGAAAATGCACCTGCACCGGCGTATCCGCTGGTGATGCTGCACACCTTGCAGTGAATACACTTCTGGTTCTTTCCCGCAGGACAGTGACGCTTGGACAGCGACATGCCCTTTTCAAGAATAATAATCTTAAGGGTGGGATCGTTGACTATAGCGCGGTAAGCTGCCATCAAGCCGCCGATACCGCCGCCGATTATGGCTATATCATACATATTCGTTATTCTCCGATTTATAAAATTGCGGTTTACCCGAAAATACGGGGCGACTATTGCCGCCCCGTGTGTTGTTTGATAAGTCCTTGATTAGTCCTTAACCAAGGTGATGATCGCCATCTCTGCTGCGTCACCGCGGCGAGGGCCGGTCTTCAGAATTCTGGTGTAACCACCCTGACGGTCTGCATACGCAGGAGCGATTTCGCTGAACAACTTAGTTACAACGTCCTCCTTGGTAATGTATGCCAGAGCCGCACGACGGCTTGCAAGGGTGTTCTTCTTTCCCAGTGTGATCATCTTTTCTGCAACGGAACGGACCTCCTTAGCTCTTGCGAGAGTGGTCTCAACCTGGCCGTTCTCAAGCAGCAGGGTGACCATACCGCGAAGCATAGCTTTTCTATGATCGGTCGTTCTGCCGAGTTTTCTGGATGCGGGCATTGCCTTATCCCTCCTTCTGCTAAACTACTTTACTAAACTTAATTGCTGCCTTTGGCTTATTCTTCTTCTCTCTTGAGATCAAGCCCCAGAGAATGCAGCTTCTGGATAACTTCTTCAAGCGATTTCTTACCGAGGTTACGGACTCTGATCATCTCTTCCTCAGTACGGTTGGTCAAATCTTCAACAGTATCAATGCCTGCGCGCTTCAAGCAGTTGAAGCTACGTACAGACATGTCAAGCTCCTCAATGGTCATCTCAAGGACTTTTTCCTTCTTGGTCTCTTCTCTTTCGACCATAATCTCTGCCTTTCTTGCTTCATCAGACAAATCCACAAACAGGTTGAGATGCTCGTTGAGAATCTTGGCGCCGAGCGAAATCGCTTCCTTGGCGGAGATGGTACCGTTGGTCAGAACGTTGAGCGTGAGCTTATCAAAGTCGGTGTTGTTGCCAACTCTGGTGCTCTCAACGTCATAGCTTACCTGATAAACAGGGGTGTAAATGGAATCGGTGTAAATCGTCCCGAGAGGCGCAGAAGTGGTCATGCCCAACTGCTCGTTGTGCAGCTGCTTGTTGCGCTCCTGAGACACATAGCCTCTGCCCTTTGCAAACGTGAGCTCCATGTAGAATCTCTCGTTAGCTGCAACAGTTGCCAGATGATGCTCGGGATTCAGAATTTCAATGTCGGAATCCTGCTTAATGTCACCCGCAGTCACAGTGTGCTCGCCGGTTACATCAATAATCACTGTCTTAGGACCAATGCCCTGCAGCTTTGCAGTAATTCCCTTAACGTTGAGAACGATCTCCGTAATATCTTCTTTTACGCCCTTAATGGTTCCAAACTCGTGCTGTGCGCCGTCGATCTTGATGTTGGTGACCGCTACGCCCGGCAGAGAGCTCAGAAGTACTCTGCGCAGGGAGTTACCCAGCGTAGTACCGAAACCTCTCTCCAAAGGTTCAACGATAAATGTTCCGCTTGTACCGTCTTCACTTGTTTCGACGGTGAAAATATTAGGCTTTTCAATCTCGATCATTCCAAATAATTCCTCCTCAAAAATTTTAGAAAGTATAACCTGATTACACGGATATACCCGCGTTGACTTGCGCAAGACCCAATATACCGTGTGCCTGCGCAAACAACGACAGTATTACTTGGAATAGAGCTCGACGATCAGCTGCTCGTTGAAATCGAAGTCGATATCTTCTCTTGCGGGCAGAGCTGCAACCTTACCGGACAGGTTAGCGGTGTCAACCTCCAGCCACTTGGGAACGATAACGTTCTTCTCAGTCATAGCCTTGAACTTGTCAGAAGAGCGGCTTGCTTCCTTCACAGCGATCACGTCGCCTGCCTTAACGATCAGAGAAGGAATGTTAACCTTCTTGCCGTTTACGGTGAAGTGTGCGTGCAGAACGAGCTGACGAGCGTCTCTGCGAGACTCTGCAAAGCCCAGTCTGTAAACAACGTTGTCCAGTCTTCTTTCAAGCAGAAGCAGCAGGTTTTCGCCGGTCATGCCTTCCTTGCGAGCTGCCTCATCATAGTAGTTCTTGAACTGCTTCTCAAGAACACCGTAGTATCTCTTGGTTGTCTGCTTTTCGCGGAGCTGCAGACCGTACTCTCTCATCTTCTTCTTTGCTGCACCATGCTGACCGGGAGCGGTTGCTCTACGATCCAGAGCGCACTTGCCGGAAAGGCAGCGGTCGCCCTTCAGATAAAGCTTCTTGCCTTCTCTGCGGCACAGCTTACATGCAGGACCTGTATATCTTGCCATAATTGCGTTACCTCCTGTGAAAAATTAAACGCGTCTGCGCTTGGGCGGTCTGCAACCGTTGTGGGGGATAGGAGTTACGTCTCTGATCAGAGTGATCTGGAGACCAACTGCTTCCAGTGCACGGATTGCGGATTCACGTCCCGAACCGGGGCCCTTAACATACACCTCAACGCTCTTCAGACCCTGATCGATCGCTGCCTTAGCTGCGGTCTCAGAAGCGGACTGAGCTGCGAAGGGGGTGGACTTTCTGGAACCCTTGAAACCGAGTTCGCCTGCGGATGCCCAGGAAATGGCATTACCGTTGACGTCGGTGATGGTTACGATAGTGTTATTAAAGGTTGCCTGAATATGAACAACGCCTTTTTCGATATTCTTTTTCTCGCGGCGTCTCTTGACAACCTTCTTTGCAGCAACTTTTGCCATATTCTATGCCACTCCTTTATTACTTCTTCTTGTTCGCAATGGTCTTTGCGGGACCTTTTCTGGTTCTTGCGTTAGTCTTGGTTCTCTGTCCTCTGACGGGCAAGCCCTTTCTGTGTCTGACACCGCGGTAGCAGTTGATTTCAACCATGTTCTTGATGTTCATGGCGACTTCACGACGCAGATCACCCTCTACAGTGTAGAAGTTTTCGATCTCGTCACGCAGCTTTGCAATGTCTTCCTCGGTCAGATCCTTTGCGCGAATTGCAGGATCAATGCCGGTCTTAGTGAGGATGTCTGTAGCGCTCTTGCGACCGATACCGTAAATGTAGGTAAGGGCGATGTCAACGCGCTTGTTGTTGGGAATATCAACACCAGCTATACGAGCCATTCTTATTCACCTCTTCGTTTGGTTTAGTTGTTTGTTTGTCGTGGTTCTCGAGATTAACCCTGCTTCTGCTTGTGCTTGGGGTTCTCGCAGATAACCATGACTTTACCTTTTCTCTTGATGATCTTGCACTTTTCGCAGATCTTCTTGACGGACGGTTTAACCTTCATTACGTTATACCATACCTTTCTTTCGAGTTATTCGTAAAATCTTATTTTGCGCGCCATGTGATGCGGCCCTTGTCAAGGTCGTATACCGAGACCTCAACGGTTACCTTATCACCGGGCAGAATTCTGATATAATTCATACGAAGCTTGCCGGAGATATGCGCCTTTACGATATGTCCGTTGGGCAGCTTCACTTTGAAGTTTGCATTAGGCATTGCTTCTACTACAACGCCTTCAAACTCAATAACGTCGTCCTTCGACAGAATAATCCCTCCTTACCTGTTTGTAACTTGCATGAGATCGTAATTAAAAATCTTGATCGATCAGTGTCAGATTCAACACGCCTTCATCTGTCAGTGCCACGGTGTTTTCGTAGTGTGCTGACAGCTTTCTGTCCGCAGTCACTACCGTCCAACCGTCAGCCAGCTCTCTGACCTCATAGGTACCTGCGTTTACCATTGGTTCAATGGCAAGCACCATACCCGAGCAGATGCGTACACCGCGACCGGGAGTTCCGTAGTTCGGAACGTCCGGAGCTTCATGCACCTCTTTACCGATGCCGTGCCCGATGTACTTGCGCACGGTGGAAAATCCGTTTGCTCTGACGAGCGTGTCGATCGCGGATCCAACGTCTCCAAGGCGGTTTCCCGACCTCAGCTGTGCGACTCCCGCAAAAAAGCTATCTCTTGTTACCTCGATCAGCTTTGCTGCCTCATCGCTCACCTTTCCTACCGGAATGGTTCTTGCGCTGTCTCCGTGGTAGCCCTTATAGCACGCGCCCAGGTCGATCTTGACGATGTCACCCTGTCGCAATATCCTCTTTTTGGAGGGTATGCCGTGAATGACCTCATCGTTGATACTGATGCACGCGCTTCCGGGAAATCCGTAAAGCCCTAAGAACGAGGGCTTCGCCCCCGATTTCTCGATAAACTGTCTGATGACGTGATCGAGCTCATAGGTGCTGACGCCTTCGCGGACGTGCTCACGGGCTACAAGCAAAGCCTCGCCCGTGATACGACCCGCTTCTCTCATGGCTTTGATCTGAGCTGCATTTTTAAGCTGTATCATACGATACCTCAGATCGATCCCGAGTTACGCCTCAAACTTTTCCAGAGCCTTGAATACAAGAGCGGTCGTATCAGCGACCTCCTCCTGACCTTCTACAGTAAGCAGGATTCCCTTCTCTGCGTAGAATTCCTTCAGGGGCTCGGTTTGAGCGTGGAACGTCTTAAGTCTGTTAATTACAGTTTCTGCTGCGTCGTCCGCTCTGGTATAAAGAGCAGCGCCGCACTTGTCACAAACGTCAGCAGTCTTAGGCGGAATATACAGGACGTGATAGGATGCGCCGCAGGAGCAAACTCTGCGTCCGCTCATTCTCTCAACGATCTTCTCGTCTGCAACCTCAATGCTCAATACAGCATCGATGTGTACGCCCATATCCTCCAGAGCCTGTGCCTGGGGAATGGAACGGGGGAAACCGTCCAGGATAAATCCGTTCTTACATGCGTCTGTCGAAAGATATTCCTTGATAATACCAATGACAACTTCATCGGGAACCAGCTTGCCTGCGTCCATATAGCTCTTAGCCGACAGACCAAGCTCGGTCCCTGCCTTGATTGCACCGCGCAGAATGTCGCCGGTTGCAATTGCGGGGATATTGAATTTTTCCGAAATTCTCGCGGATTGGGTACCTTTGCCCGCTCCGGGAGCGCCCATTAAAATCAAATTCATGTTGTTCCTCCGGTGTGTTTATCGCCGATTAGTCAAGGAAGCCCTTATAGTTTCTAAGGGTGATCTGAGCCTCGAGCTCACGTACAGTCTCCAGTGCAACACCGACGACGATCAGCAGAGAGGATCCGCTGAATGCCAGCTCGGAGAGTGCGCCGACGAACTGCTGGTCGATCAGGGTTGTGGTTGCAGGATCCAGGTTTACAAAGAAGTTTGCAACAATGACAAACAGCAAAGGCAGACCCGAAATAATGCAAAGGAACAAACCGCCGGTCAACGTGACTCTGTTCAGAATCTTTTTGATATAGTCAATGGTGGGCTTGCCGGGACGAATGCCGGGGATGGAGCCACCGTTGTTTCTGATATTATTTGCTACCTCAACAGGGTTGAAGGAGATCATAATATAGAAGTAAGAGAATGCGATGATGAGTGCGATGAAGATGACCAGATACAAGGGAGAATTGTAGTTCATAACGTCGGTCAGCTGTGCAAAGAAATCGTTGAGTCCAACGATGAAATCCTTTGCAAAGTACAGCCAGTGATCCTTGGAAGGAACAAAGGTGAAGAATGCAGCAACGGTTGCAGGCAACGCTACGATGGAGTTTGCGAAGATGATGGGCATAACGCCGCTCATGTTCAACTTCAAGGGCAGGTTGGAAGACTGACCGCCGTACATCTTACGGCCGACAACTCTCTTTGCGTACTGGATCGGAATTCTTCTTTCAGAGCCCGTGAACCATACCACGAAGCCAAACGCTGCAATGATCACTGCAACGACTGCGATGTAGATCACAACGTTGAGAATCGTAGCGATAACAGGCTGAG
>JAFNZX010000084.1 GCA_017382615.1 Clostridia bacterium
AATCTAATTTTGATAAAAAATCTAAAATATATAGCGGCCAACCGATCACACCTACCAATTGCAGTATCCAGCAAATTGCGAATATCGCACACGCGACAGCAAACAACACGATATCCTTTTTCTGCGCACGTATTTTCGGTTTTGTCACGTTTTCATTCGTCATCATCGTATTTTGCTCTTGCATTAGGTCACTTCCTTTCATTTATATTTGTGTTTTCATCAAAGATCGGTAAAAACAGCCATATCAGCACGAATGGCACAACGGGTACGAGAATGATCACTGCCCCTACAGCGGTTTGTTTTGTAGGGACAGGCGTCCTCGACTGTCCGCTGCTTCGTCAAAAACAGCAAGGGGTAGCTCATATAAAAGTTCAACGGTCACGCGTTCCATACTTTTCCTTACAACAATTTCGAAATCAGCGAAACGACCGCGACCGCAAGCACGAACAAGACGTTGCTCCCTGCCATAAACGTATACAAGCAGAACAGCAACAGCGATATCACCCACATCCAAAGCGGCTTATCCTTTTTGCGAAACGTCAGAATACCGGACGGGATCATGCCCGCTATCCAAAACACGGTGCAGATCAGCCACATCACCCCGGGCACCGCAAGCACCATCAGATAGGAAAACACGAGCAACAATGCCGCCAAGCCCGGCAGCTCCGACTCGGAAGGATCCATACCGGATAATTCATTCAGAAATCCCCACACCACCGCGACCGTTCCCACAACGAACGCCAGCAAACCGATCACTAAGATCGCACAAGCAATGATAAACAGCACGGTATGCTTTTTCTGTGCGCGTATTCTCGGCTTTTTTACGGGACTATTTTGATCTTGCATAATATACCCCTTTTCTTTCTGCGGGAGTTGTTTGCAAGCAAACGTCCCCCGCCCTACGTTTTTTATCGGCTTCCTTGCAGCTCTCTGATCAGCTGCTCAAATTCGGCTTGGTAGAAATCCTTTTCGGTCATATCGCCAAGCAGAGCAAGCACGTTTTCAAGAGAGGCATTGCCCTTATAACGGCTGTTATGCAAAAGCATTGCCGTTTCAATGATGGCTGCGGCAAACAGCGCGTCGTCATTCAAGGAATCCTTGACGCTCTCGCCGCCAATGCCGTACTCGCGCAGCACGCTCTCGCTCTCGCCGGGGTTCTTCCAGCGCACGGCAAGCGTTGCGTAGCCTGCTTCGGGGTAGACCTTGTTATCGGTCATGGTAATTTCATAGCACACGGTCAGGGTGTGTCCTGCTCCAACCTCGCCTGCGTCCTTGGAATCGTCCTCAAAATCCTCGTCGTTGAGTCTGCGGTTTTCATAGCCGATCAAGCGGTACTGTTCCACGTAAGCAGGGTCGAAGGTGATTTGCAGCTTGACGTCGTTTGCCACGGTAGTCAGCGTGGAGCACAGCTCGCTGCCGAAAATCTTTTCAGCCTCGACCTCACCGTCGATATAGTAGTACACGCCGTTGCCGTGGTCGGCAAGGGTTTCCATGTTATCGTCACGGAAATTGCCGCTGCCAAAGCCAAGAACCGACAGATAAATGCCGCCGTTTCTCTTTTCCTCCACGAACGCCTTGAGCTGCTGGGGATCGCGGATGCCTACGTTGAGGTCACCGTCCGACGCCATGATGATGCGGTTATTGCCGCCCTCAATATAGCAGGAGCGTGCGATCTCATAAGCCTTTTGCAAGCCTGCCTGCCCGTTGGTAGAACCGCCTGCCTGCAGATTGTTGATGGCGTGCATGATCTCTTCATACTGATTACCGGGGCAAGCCTCCAGCACCACTCTTTCCCCTGCCGCGTAGGTCACGATAGACACGCGGTCGTTGGCAGTCAGATTGGATACCAGATAAGAGAAGGTCTTTTGCAACAGGGGCAGCTTATCGCTCGAATTCATCGAGCCGGACACGTCCACCAAGAACACCAGGTTGTTGCCCGTGGGGGCTGCTGCGTCTGTTGCCTTGAGCCCTAACATCAAAAGGCGGTTGTCTGCATTCCAGGGGCAAGGCACGATCTGCGCACTCACGCCGAACAGCTCTCCCTCTGCGGGCTCTTGGTAATCGTAGTCAAAATAGTTGAGCATTTCTTCGGTGCGGATGTTGCCGCCCACGTAGTCCTGCGTCATCTGCGACCACTTGTATCCCAATTGCACGTGCTTGCGGAACAGCGTATAAGACGCGGTGTCCACGTCTGCGGAAAAGGTAGAGATCGCATCCTGCTGTGCCTTGACGAAGGGCGTTTCGATCACGCCGCTTTGCGAATTGGGAGAAATGATACCGTTTTCCTCGGGATAATAGGGGCTTGCAAAATTCATGCCGGGTGCTTCTGGGGCATCGCAAGCGGCAAATACAGCTACGCTCATGGCGAGCACGAGTAAAATTCCTGTCAGTTTGGTTGCAAATCGTTTCATATTAACCTCCATAAATTGATGTATGGACAAAAGAGGTTTGCATCGGATTACGTTTCAATATAAGCTGCAATCCGTTCGGCAAGGGCGTCGCCAAGCTCCAGCTCGGGGTCATAATCGAACACCTCGCCGTGCCCTGTATTGCCTGCCGTATTTTTGAGGTAAGGAGAAACTACCACACCGTCACCAAAGCTCAGCCAGATCTGATACTTGGGTGCTTGGCTCTGCTCGGTGAATTCGGTTCTGTTTTTGCTTTGCATCATCAAGATCAGCTGCTCGCACTCGGACGTGGACAGCGAAACGGTATAGTACGCGTCGCTTCCCTGTTCGCTAAAGATCAGCATGGGTTGATGGAACAGCATGGGTTCCACTTCATCCGCCGAGTACGGTGTGCGCTTTTGCTGCGCCTCTTGCATTGCCAGCTCCATTTGCTCCATGGGTGCGGGAGGTGTGGGCTCTTCCCCCTCTCCCAGAATACCGACAAGCACGCCAATGGTCACGCTTGCGGCAATGGTGCAAAGCAGCAGCGCACCAACCAACGTCAACGCCGCCGCGATCAGTAACGCGCGCCATGCGGGAGCACTCCTTCTTGCGCGGTATGCCGCAGCTTGTTGCAAATACCGCTCGTCCACGCCGCCGATCTCTTCGTATAGTCTGCGCCCGTTCATACGCCCGCCTCCTTTAACTTTGCCGCCAGCTGTCCGCGCAGGCGGAACAGAATGCTTTTGACCTTGCCCTCGCCCATCTGCATGCGCTCTGCGATCTCGGCTATGGAATCGGTATAAAAATACCTGCGCAGAAAGATGACGCGCTTTTGCTCGTCCAGGCTTTCCAAAAAGCTGTCGAGCGTTTCGCGCAAGCACCCCTGCTCGTACTCCTCTTCGGGCGTGTTGTAATCGGTCAAGCACCCTTCCAGTTCCTCAAACACCACCTGCACGCCCTGCCTTTTGGCTGCGTGGTTGCGGTCGTAGCGGTTAAGCGAAATGTTGCGAATGATTTTTGCCATGTACCCTCCTAAATACGTAGGACGGTTCTCCGGCATGGAATTCCACGCAGCCAGGTAAGCGTCGTTGACGCATTCCTCGGCATCCTCGTGCGAGCCCACGATGGATTTGGACGTGGCGTGCATCATGCCGCCATACTTGACCGAGGTCTGCGTAATGGCTTCTTCATCCCGCGCCCAGTACAATTCTACGATTTTTTTGTCTTCCATACTCTCACCTCTTTTTGTCCTTCACCTATCAAGACAGGATTTTTTGCAAATGGTTTCACTTTTTTGAAAAATTTTTATAAAAAATTGAAATTTGCCTTGCAAATTTCTACCGCAACATTCCGCAGTATGCGGAATATATCACTCGCGCAAAGCGCGAATATCACTCGCACGAAGTGCGAATATCACGCTTCGGCATTTCCGAAGCATATCACTGCGACTCCGGCGGAGTCGCTCTGTCCGCCGGCGGCGTGACGCCTTCGCCCGAAAGCGCAATGCCCTCCAAGAGATCAAAATAGCAAGTATCTTCCTCCACCTCCACGCGCACGCCCTCGATGCGGATAAATCGCTGTGAGGCGGCGTTTACGTACGAGGACAGCCGTCTGTCCAGCGCGTCGTCCGAGTGCGCAGCAATCAAAATTTCGCCTCCGCGCACCTCGGTCACAATCAGCGTGTGGTAAAAATCCCCCTCGCCGTCCGCCAGCTGCACCACGTCACCGGGGGTGATTTCCGCCCTGCCAACCTCTCTGCCGTAGGGACCCGTGCCGCCGTTCTCCATGGCAAATGCGGGCGCGCCCGTGATAAAATCGTAAAATGACTCCACGCTGCTCCACGCGGGAGCACGGTCGGTGGGGGACACGTAATACCACCCGAACGTGGGCGTAAAATTCATCTCGCAGCTGCCCGCCAGCACGCATTGCGACACAAAGCTGGTGCAATCCCCTCCGTATCCCGTGAAATTCACAAACAGCGGATTGCGCGAGCGCGCCCAACGGCGCGCGTATTCGACCGCGCGTGTGCGGTCGTAGGGCTTGTAAAGTAACATTCTATCGCCTCCTTTTCTCCTTTATCATATGAGAAAGGAGGCGAAAAAGACACGGACTGCCCCCATGTGCGGCAGTCCGTGCAATATAGTTATTTTACGTATGTATTGTACAGACTTGCGTGATCGTCCATATAGGCAAGCTGACCGGATGCAAATCCCGTTACGCAGACGTAGGCGTTTCCGTCCTTATCCACAATGTAGGACACAAGGCAGGACTTCGCCTGCGTCTCCAAGCCGGTTTTTGCTGCCACGATGGGCACTTGCGAAGCATACGTGGGGTATCTCTCCAAAGCATCGGCAAGATAGCTATGGGAGAAATAGAAGGTGTAGGTTGCGGGCTGTCCGTTCTTGAGATAGTGCCCCGTTGCATTATACCGCTCGGTAGACATGATCTTGGCGCACAGCTCGTTTTGCATAGCGTAGCGCATAATGGCAGCCATTTCACGCACGGTGGTATAGTGTTCGTCATCATGCAAGCCGTGCGGGTTGACGAAATGCGTATTCGTAAGCCCCAGCTCCTGCGCCTTTTGGTTCATCAGCTCCACAAACGCCTGCTCCGAGCCTGCGACGTATTTCGCCATCTCAATGCAAGCCACACCGTCACTTTCCAGCGCAATGGCGTACAGCATGGATTCCACCGTCAGCTCGTCCCCTGCGTATTCCTTGGGAGAAAGCATGCCTGACGAATTCTTCTTGCGCATCTCCTCCTGCACCTCGGACGTGATCTTGACCATATCCTGCAGGCTTTTCTCGTGCGGCAAATGCTCCACGATCACAAGCAGCGTCATCACCTTGGTCATAGACGCAGGATACATACGCGCGTCCGCTTGCTCGGCGGCAAGCACGCTGCCGTCGGCTGCGTTAACCAAAATGGCGTATTTGGAATTGGTCGTGTCGTCCGCTACGGCTGCACCGCTGCCCACGGGCAGCGCGTCCCCTGCAAGCGTATTGCCCGCGAAGGGGTAGGTTGCCAGAGGATCCTCAATGATCCCGCCGGGAGTTTGCTCCGGCACCTCCACAGGCGAAAACAAACCCATAATCCCCGCCCAGATGCTTTCAAAAAAGCCGGGCTTTTCCTGGGAGGGCTGGTTTTGATCCCCGGTCACGTTCTCAGACCAGTTATTTCCGGGCGTCTGCTGCCCGATGGGCGGTGTATCGTTTTGATCGATGATAGATTTGACGATCTGCGCACCGAAAAACAGTCCCATCACCACAATCAGCAGCGCCGCCAGAATAACGGCAAGAAATACAAGCTGCCGCATTTCGGGCCCCGTATTGGGCGTTTTATTCTGTGGATTACGTTGATTCATATATATCCTCGCATGATACAATTCTTATATGCTATTATATCATAAAAGCCCCCGTATGTCAAGAAAAAGGAACAAAAAAGAAAACTCCGCGCATCTTGCGCGGAGTTTTCTTACCCAGCCGTGGTTTTAAGCCAAGTTATACCAGTTGATCAGCACGTACAATGCGACGACGATCACAACGAACAGTGCAGAACCGATAATGGTCAGCTTAGAGAACAGCTTATCCATGGTGTTGCCCTTGGTCTTGCCAAAGAAGGTGTCAGCACCGCCGGCAATTGCACCGGACAGCTTGTGATCCTTCGAGGACTGCATCAGAACTGCAACAACCAGACCGATAGAGAGCAGGATCAGGACGATGGACAGTGCGAAAACAACGCCGCCAACAAACTCTGCAGAGGCTGCGCCGTCCGTTCCCTTCCAACCGCTGATAGCAATCAAAAAATCCTTCATTGTATATATCCTCCGTTTCAAATCATCCTACGATACGGGAATCTCCCGTGCCTTTCGGCTGTCATACCATGGTATTATATCACATATCATTTCAAATTGCAATAGGATTACGGAAAATTTTTATAAAAAATCGCATCTTTTCAAAAAAAACATGTTAAGCCTGCAAAGTGTTGGCAACCTTGCCTAAATCCTATTGCATTTTCTGCGTTTTTATGGTACAATCATACCATCCGAATAAAAGCATTTCCCTTCTCTTAACATGAAAGGAGCTCGAAAATGAAAAAAAAGCTTTGTTTTTTGCTCTCGGCACTGCTGCTCTTGTGCTTTGGCACGGCTCATGCAGCATATGCTGACGATGAGAATGCCGCAGAGCAATACCCCTGCACCTTTGCATATGACTTTACCGCCGACATCCCCGACGTGGTTGCGCACTACGGGCTTACGGAATTGATGATGGTAGAGATCTCCCCTGCCGCAACCGATGGCTACGTGACCTTTACCGCTACGGGCGACGACCCCTACTTTAAATTTGGCGACGCACACGCCCCCCGGGGCACGGGTGAAGAGCTTGCCTGGGTGGTGATCAAGTACCGCACCACTGCCAAAATTGGCAAGGGAGAATTTTTCACCAACCGCTCGGGCGGTGCGCATTGGGGAGACGCAGGCACGCACGTGGATTGGAGCTACAATACCGACGGCGAATGGCACGCAGCCGTCATTGACTGCTCCTCGGCATGGGGCAAGGCGAAAAACGAAACGCTGTACGCCTTCCGCTTTGACCCGCTTGCCTCGGGTGCAAAGGCAGGCGACAGCATTGACGTTGCCTTTATTCGCTTTTACGCAGGCGAGGACGAAGCGCGCGCCTTTGCAGCTTTGATTGATCCCACGCTCAAGCCCAAGGTCACCACGTATAAAATCGACTTCGTAGTGGAGGGGAAAGTCATCCTGAGTACTACCTATACCGACGACGGCGCACCCTTCTTTGCGCCCGGCGTGCCCGAGATTCCCGGAAAGAGCGGCGCATGGGAGCCCTACTCCTTGGAAAAGGGCGGCGATTTGGTGGTCCACGCCGTTTATACGGACGTATGGGAAGAACCACAGCTACCCGACGTTGCTCCTCCGGAGTCAACGCAAGAGTCCACCACCGAGACCACGGGATCGACGCAAGACGCAACCGCTGACACCGCCACAAAAGAGGGCTGCGGTGCAGCACTTTCCGCATTCCCCCTCCTGCTGCTCTGTGCTTTGCCCGTCATACGCAAAAGAAAGGAGAACGCTGTATGAAACGCTTAGCAATCTGTACTCTCGCAGTTTTGATGCTGCTTGGCACGCACACAGCCTGCTCCACGTCAAGTACCTCCCCCGAGCAATCAACCCAGGCACAAACCGTTGCCCCGGATACGCCAAACGC
>JAFNZX010000085.1 GCA_017382615.1 Clostridia bacterium
GCGCCCTCGTGGCACGCCGTGGCGCATGCGCCGCAGCCGTTACATTTTTGCTTGTCTATTTTAATCATGCGTCTTTTCATACGTACTCCTTTTTAAAAGCATTTGCCGCTTTTACAGTCCGCTGCACCGTCGCCGCGGTAGCAAAGCTCGTTGGGGCACTCGCCCGTGCGCGCCATTTGCACAATGTTTTGCGTGGTGGTCTGGGCAATATTGGAAAGTGCTTCCTCGGTTAAGAACGCCTGGTGCGAGGTGACGATGACGTTGGGCATGGAGATCAGCCGCGCCAACACGTCGTCGTCTAAGATGTGTCCTGAATAGTCCTCAAAGAACAAATCGGACTCCTCTTCGTAAACGTCAAGGCAAGCAGCACCCACCTTGCGGGATTTGATGCCTGCCAAGAGTGCCTCGGCGTCCACCAACGCACCGCGCGAGGTGTTGAGAATGACCACGCCCTTTTTGCACTTGTTCAGCGATTGCTCGTCTATGACGTGGTAGGTCTCTTCGGTCAGAGGGCAGTGCAGGGAGATGATGTCGCTCTTCCGAAACAGCTCGTCCAGCTCCACGTAGCGAATGCTTTCGCCGTCCGCAAGATCGGGGGCGGGGAACTTGTCGTAAGCCAGCACCTGCATGCCAAAGCCGCGGCAGATATTGATAAATACGCGCCCGATCTTACCCGTACCAATGACGCCCACGGTCTTACCGTGCAGGTCAAAGCCGGTCATGCCCGCAAGGCTGAAGTTGAAATCGCGGGTGCGGATATAAGCCTTGTGAATGCGGCGGATGGAGGTCAGCAGCAATGCCATGGTGTGCTCGGCAACCGCGTAAGGGGAGTAGGCGGGCACGCGCAGCACGTGTACCTTGCCAAAGGCGTATTTCATATCCACGTTGTTAAAGCCTGCGCAGCGCAGTGCCACGATCGTGACCCCCATTTCTGCAAGGCGGTCGATGATAACATCATTGACGGTGTCGTTGACAAACACGCAAACGCCGTCATAGCCGTGCGCTAATTCCACTGTATCCTCGGTCAGCTTGGTATCAAAATATTTATATTGAATGCCGTTTTGCGCACCGTATGCGTCAAACGAAGGCTTATCGTAAGGCTTTGCGTCGAAAAATGCGATTTTCATAAAAATCTCCTCTTGATTTTCTGTATGTAGTATAGTATAATTAGGGCGTAAAGTCTGTTGAATTTTCAACAAAAGGAGAAAATTTTGAAAAAATATTTTGGAATTTTAAGAAAATGCTCTCTGTTTGATCAGATTGAGGATCAGCACTTGATCGCCATGCTGTCCTGCCTTGGCGCACGGAGAGCGGAATTTGATAAAAAGTATACCATTTTTGCCGAAGGGTCGCCTGCCAGGTATTTCGGCATTCTGCTTTCGGGCTCTGCGCAGATCATCAGGCACGATTATTACGGCAACCGCAGCATTGTGTCGGGCGTTGTGCCGGGGGAGCTGTTCGGTGAGGCGTTTGCCTGCGCAGGGGAGCAGACCCTGCCTGTGTCGGTGGTGGCGAACGAGCCCTGCGAGGTGCTGCTGGTTGACAGCACGCACGTGCTGCACACCTGCTCCAACGGCTGTGAGTTTCACAGACGCATGATCTATAATCTGATGCGCGACATGGCGCGTAAGAATATTATGGTCTATTCCAAGCTGGAAATTACGGGCAAGCGTTCGACAAGAGAAAAAATTCTTGCATACCTTGCGCATATGGAGCAGCAGACGGGCAAGGCAGAGTTTGATATTCCGTTTGATCGCCAGGAATTGGCGGATTATCTGGAGGTAGACCGCAGCGGACTTTCAGCGGAAATTTCCAAGCTCAAGCGCGAGGGCATCATCGATTGCCGCAAAAATCATTTTGTGTTGCTGTGACTATTTGGATGCATCCCCTTATGTGTCATCCTGAGCGGAGAGAGGTCGCAAAGCGACCGAACGAAGTCGAACTTTTGCATAGTGTAGCGCAGAGCGCGAAACGGAGCAAAAGCACGAGCCGTGATACCGGGGACTGTCCCCTGTGGCGTGCCCGAAGGGCATGATACTGCGGGACTGTCCCCTGTGTCACGGTGAAGTGGGATCTGTGTTGGACTTCTCAATGCTTATTTTGTCAAAGTAATTATATAACGCGCGGACAGTCGAGGACGCCTGTCCCTACAAAAACAATCAAATATATCAATGCGGACAGTCGAGGACGCCTGTCCCTACAGCGGCTCATTTTGTAGGGACAGGCGTCATGCCGCAAGCGGCGAACTGTCCGTACAATCACGTTCGCAGATCCCGCTGCGCCAC
>JAFNZX010000086.1 GCA_017382615.1 Clostridia bacterium
GCAGGATGAGCCGCACCTGCCCGACCATTGGAGATGGGCAAGAAAGATTGCCGCTGAGGTATGTCCCGGTGTGCCGTGCGGTGAGCCGCTGGATACGCATGCAGTCGCGCTGCAGCTGGCAGGAGAGTGCAACCAGTACGTGCCCAGACTTGAGGTGTATGCGTCCGATCCGTTCTTCTACCGCGAAAGACAAAAGGCGGGGGATACGGTGTGGTGCTACAGCTGCTGCTTCCCCGAGGAGAATTGGTGGCTCAATAAGTTTATCGATCTGCCGCATGCCTACAGCCGCATGATCAAATGGGCGTGCTACTCGCAGGGGATTACCGGATTTTTGCACTGGGGCTTTAATTATTGGGGCGAGAAGACCATTTACGGCATTCAGCCTGCGGCAAGATATAAGGGCGACGGCTATATCGTCTATCCCGACGTGGAGCACTTTGACGTGCTGCACTCCAATCGCGGCGTGGCAACGCGCGAGGGACTTTACGATTGGGAGCTATTGCATATGCTTGCACAAAAGGACGCAGCGGCAGCAATGGCGATCAGCCTCTCGGTTGCCCGCACGTTTGAAGACTTTACCGACGATGCAGAGAACCTTGACGCAGCGCGCATGAAGCTGCTTGAGGCGATCTGCGAATAAGAAAGGACTGTGTTTATGAAACCTGTATGGATCGGATTGATTTCTGCTGCCGTGGTGGCGGTACAAGGCATTTTGCTGCTTGCCACAAGCGCAACGGGCGTTTTGGTCGTCGTATCGATCATTAATGCAGTAAGCAGATAAAGAAATATAGGGGTGACGCGCCGCGTCACCCCGTTTCCGCGTAAGGAGATAACAGACTATGAAAGAGAAAAACAAGGGAAAATTTTATCTCGCACTCGTGCTGTTCGGTCTGCTCGGACAGATCGCGTGGGTGGTCGAGAACATGTACCTCAACGTATTTATCTACAAAATGTTTGCCGCCTCTGCGGGGGACATCCGCTTGATGGTCAGCGCGTCTGCCGTCGCGGCAACGCTGACGACGGTGTTTATGGGAGCGTTGTCGGATAAGATCGGCAAGCGCCGCTTATTTATCGCAGGCGGCTACGTAATCTGGGGCATTTCCATTTTGTGCTTTGCCGCCGTGCGTATGGACGTCATCAGTGCCATCGTGCCCATGACCGTATCTGCCGCTGCCGTAGGCGTTTCGCTGACCGTGGTGCTGGACTGCTTGATGACCTTCTTTGGTTCAACGGCAAACGATGCGGCGTTTAACGCATGGCTGACCGACTCCACCACCGAGAAAAACCGCGGTGCTGCCGAGGGGCTGAACGCCATGATGCCGCTGATCGCCATTCTGTTTGTGTTTGGCGGCATGATGCTCATGCCCGCGCACATCACGCAGGATATGCCCAAATACTGGACGATTATGTTCTGCATCATCGGCGGTGTTGTGCTGGCGGTGGGCGTGCTGGGCTTTTTCTTAATCCGCGATCCCGACATCAAGCCCTCCACCGACGGCTATTTTTCCACCGTGTTTTACGGCTTCCGCCCGTCAACCGTAGGGCAGCACGCAAAGCTGTACGTGTATTTAGCGGTATTCGTGCTGTTCAATATCGCAATACAGATCTTTATGCCGTATCTCATTATCTACTATGAGATCTCGCTGGGTATGGCGGATTACGTGCTGGTCATGGCTCCCGCCATCATTCTTGCGTCGGTTGCCACCGCGCTGTGGGGCAGGGTGTACGATAAAAAGGGCTTTAAGCTCACGGGCGTTCTTGCCATGCTTTGGCTGTGCGCGGGATTTATCATGCTGTTTGTGTTCCGTACCAAGCTGCTTGTCTTTGTCGGCTCGCTGCTGATGATGTGCGGTTACCTTTGCGGTGCTGCCGTGTTCGGTGCAAAGATCCGTGATCTGACGCCCGCAGGCAAGGCGGGCAGACTGCAGGGCGTGCGCATTTTTGCGCAGGTGCTGCTGCCGGGCGTCATCGGTCCTTGGATCGGTGAGATGGTGCTGGCAAACGCAGAAAAGATCGTCAACGGTGACGGTACGGAATCCTTCGTACCGAACGCAAATATCTTCCTTGCCGCGCTGGTCGTGGCAGCCGTGGTGCTGCTTTTGATCGCGCTGATCAAGGACAAAAAGCAGCCCCGATTGCAAGAGCTGCACACGCCCTTTGAGGATGATCCCGACGCGTGGGAGAAGGAATACCCCCGCCCCTCGATGCGCCGCGAGAGCTGGCAGAGCCTTTGCGGGGAATGGGAGCTTTCGGTAATTGGCAAAAGGGGAACAGAGCACGTCGGAACGATCCGTGTTCC
>JAFNZX010000087.1 GCA_017382615.1 Clostridia bacterium
AGGTGAGACTGTGGAAAGGTCGAAGGAACGGAAGATCCTGAAGGAAATGCCACTGTGCCAGACCTGCGCTCACAACAAGCGGCCCCTGCAGAACAAGCCCTGCAAGGGCTGCCGGGAGAACCCGGTGTGGCGGTATCGAGGGGACGAGATGAAGTGGGTGCGGAGGGAGTGACAATCCCTCAGACCGCCTGATCGGCGGCCAGCTCCCAAAGCGTGCCCGTTTTATCTGCCATGTACGTAAAGTATCCCTTGATATTTTCGTACAGTGCCTCATGGCAGCCATATCTGTCAAGCAGATCGAGTCTTAAATAGTTGCCGATAAATGCATTTGCCATCCATATCTCAGGATATTTGCCCGTTTCCTTACGGTCGGGTCCAAAGTCGTTGACCAAGGTGTTCCACAGCCAAGGATGGCTTTCGGGCGTTGCAATATTGCAGAAAAACGCGTAATACTGGCACGCCTCGGTTCTCTCACCCGACAGCACCAGCTTGCCGTCTCTTCTGTACATATTATCACAGAAAAAGCCGCTTTCGGTCATGCTCATATCCAGAATGGTCTTGCGCAGCTGTGCTGCCTCCTTTGCAAGCTCCTCATCCGCGTACAGCTCGGCAATGACGTCCTTCATGGTAGCATACAGCATATTGGACGCAAACGAAACGTCCTGCACAAGTTCATTAGCCTTGGACCACTCAATGAATACCCAGCTCTGCAGCTTTTCCAAAAGACCGAATTCGTTCTCAAACGGCTTAAAGAACTTCAGCAATGCATACATTCTGTCCTTTGCCTGCTCGACCAGTTCTCTATCCCCCGATCTCTTTGCATACTCGCCAAGCTCCACCACGTACCACATAGCCCAGTTGGGAATGTAAGTATGGTCGTTGTGGTCCGCGGGATAGCACATAGGCAGCATGCCCTCGGGAATATGTTCAAACCTTTCGGGCATTAAGAAATTGGAAAGGAACGCCTTTTCCACCACCGACGCGCCCGTCAGCGTCTTTTCCACGCGGGAGGTAAAGAAGCTGTCACACAGCCAGCCCGCGCGCTCACGAGAGGGGCAATCCATGAATATATCCACGGTGTTAGCACGGAAGGTCTCCACAGCTGCGTCATAAATGCGGCGCATAGCGTCGTCCTCGCCTACGAATTTTGCCGTAATCTTGCTTGCAGGGAATGCAACCTTGAAAAGGCGCAGATTCTTGAGTGTAAACGAGCATCCCTTGGCAACCAAGCGAATATATCGCATGGTGTAAGGCTCCTGGCAGCGCACGCGGTACGTGCCGTTCTCTGCTCTGCACAGCACGATATTGGAAGTACCGTTACGGAAGCAGTTGAGCTGTCCGCCCAGCAAAATCTCATCAAAGAGCACGTAAAGCTCGCCCTTGCCGCATACCTCAAGCTCAAACTCAAAAATACCCGTATAGTTAACGCCCATATCCACGTCCACGTAGGTTTCGGCACATACGGGGATATAATCCGGCTTGAGATCGTAAGAAGCAGGCGCGGAGAAGGTCATATAGGAGGGCGCGACGTGCGTGCCGACCTCCAGCTCGCTTACGGGGTAGCCAAAGAACTCATCGTGGATCTGGGTCACCTCGCGGTTGCCGTACACGGGCTTCATTTCGTCATACGACACCTTACCCGTTGCAATCACGTCCACGGGCTTCAAAATTTCAATATCACCGTAAGGCACGTCGCGGCAGATAAACGGCTTTTCCTCGGTCAGCGCAAGCGTAACGGGTACGCGCTTCGTCCCAAGATCATAGCACTCAACGGGATGACGCTGGAAGGAATAGCGTTGCACCTTACGCACGCGCTCGTCCACGCCAAGCACGGTAAAGCCGACGCACTCGGCATCAGTATACGCGACAACCTCACCGCTCACCAGCAGCTCCGCACATACGAAGGAGGGCTTATCTAAGTAATGGAAGGAGTTGACGTTATAGCCCGCAACACGAATACTGATCTCGTGCTCGCCCTCTGCCATCAGATCGGAAAGCACCAGCTCGTCCGCACGGTAGTAGCCGTGTCCCGCTCTGGCAGGGCCGTGCGCAATGATCTCACCGTCTAAAAGCACGGTAAAGGAGCAATGCGCGGCAAGGGCTAACACGACCTTTTCGCCCGTGTATGCGATTTTGGCAGACAGTGCGATCGAGCGATTGATCACCTTTTCCGTTCCCTCTTCCCAAACGGGACGCGCCTTGATAAAGCAATACTCATGAAAGTTCATATTCGACCTCCCTTAATATAGTTTGATTAAAATGATACTGTATTTTCCTGTGGCAATGCAGACCTGTCGGCTCATACCCAACAGCGGCAGAGTCTGCACCAAGGCAAGATCCTTGATACCATCCAGAATGTATACGTCCGCGCTGTACACGTCCTCGGGCAAATTGTTCATGCGGATGTCCAAAAGCCCCGGTGCATCCGACACCGCCACCATAACGGCTGCAGATCGGTAACCGATCGAGGCAACAGCCTGCACACCGCTTCCCTGCACGTCGCAAAACGCCTCGTCGCCTTGTCTGTAAAGCACGTCAAACGCGCGAAATGCGTGCGCGGGCTTGGAAACGTTGCCAAAGCGGTCACAAATGCCGCACAAGGGGGAAAGCTCGGGCTGTGCATCGTAATAGGTCGCAGACTCCACGCCCTGTATATGCTGCATTTTTAAGAGCACAGAGGCACAGAACACCGCCCCGGGCAAGGAATGCAGCAGCTCGTATCGCGCTTGCTTGTCAGCAGGTGACAGCCACGTACCGTCCTCTGCATAACAATTCCACTCCGAAACGTACACGGGCAGATGTGCCATATCACTCTTTTGTAAATAAGCGGACAGCTTGCTTGCCCCCGCCAATGCAGAATCCGGTGCAGTACCGTAAGCACAGATGCTGACGAAATCCAGCGGGGTCTGCTTTTTCTTGCAATACTTGATAAATTCGCGCGCCATCACGCCGTAATCGGCAAATCCCATACCGCCGACCTGCAAATCCGGGTTGTAGCTTTTGATGCCGTGCGCCACCTTTTCGTAAAAGCCGAAGACCGCGGCATTGTTTACGTCCTGCATTGTATCAGGCTTTGCCCATATCTCAAAGTCACGCAATCCAAGCTGCATACCCTCTGCCCAGCCGTCGTTATAATGGCGGATAATATTGACGCAAATGCGCGCCCATTTTTCGGCATTCTGCGGCAAGGAATATCCAAAGCCGCCATCACTCTCACCCAATCGGTACACAATGCGTGCACCGCTCTTTGCTGCCGCACGCAAAAGCGTATCGGTAGGCGCAAAACGGTAATTTTGGGGGTCGTACTCATCGGCAGACGCATCGCAAAAGATGCTTGATACGTTGACGTACAAACCCGATTGCTTACCGCCCGCATCCGCAAAGCGCACACACGGCACGCCCATTTTTGTAAAAAGATCACCTAGGTCCGTCCCCGGGGAGAGCGGGCCGTTACACATGCCGTGCAGCGGCTTGATGCGCCCCGTGACCGAGGCAAAATCCACCGTGATCAGCCTTCTGTCGGTCATATCAGAACGCCCAGTTGCCGTTCTCAAAGATCTTTACCACACTGCCGTCAGCCGTCTTACCCTCAATGCAAAGGTCAGCCGTGCCGATCATGAAATCCACGTGGATCATGGAGTCGTTGATGCCCATTGCATGCGCCTCTTCCAGGGTGTACTTGTCATAGTCGCGCAGGCAGTTGGTAAAGCCCGCACCCATAGCAAGGTGGCAAGCGGCGTTTTCGTCAAACAGCGTTTCGTAGAAGGTAATGCCGCTGTTACGAATGGGAGAATCGTAAGGCACAAGCGCGCACTCACCAAGCATAGCCGCACCCTCGTCCATGGAGATCATCTGCTTTAAGAGATCCTCGTTCTTCTCTGCGTGCGCCTCTACTGCCTTGCCACCCTCAAAGCGGAGCGAGAAATTGTCAATGACCTCACCGCGATAGGAAAGCGGCAGGCTGGAATACACAATGCCCTCTGCGCTGCCTGCACGGGGCGAGGTAAAGGTCTCCTCGGTGGGAATATTGGGGTTGTAGTATTCCCCGCCCAGCGTGTTTTCGCCACCGCCAAGAAAAATGCCCTCGGGGATCAGACCCACAGTCAGGTCCGTGCCGTTGGATGCGGTATAATGCAATTCGGTCAAGCCAAGGCTGTTGAGGTATGCACACTTCTCGGCAAAATTCTTGTTGTGCTTGTCCCACTCGGCAACAGCATCAAGCAGATTGCCCTCGGCATCCAGTACGCGGGAGGTGTACAGAATGGCGTTCCACAGCTTTTCTACAGCAACGGAGGTGCGCTCACCCGGGAATACCTTCTTTGCCCATGCATTGCCGGGCACGGATGCGATACACCACTTATACTTGTTGTCCATGGCGTCGCGATAAGGCTTGATGACGGGATATTTCATACGTGCCGCCTTGGTCATTTTTTCCTGATTGATACACTTCAGACAATCGGGGTCGTCGGACAAGAGATACAGCATAGCGGGGTTCTTTTCAAGACGATACTTGAGCTTTGCTTCCTCGAATGCCTCGATGGTACCAAGGCTCTTAAGCGTGCGGTACTTGACTGCAAGCTTGGTCATGGGCTGATAATCCCACTCCACCATCACGCGCGCAGCGCCTCTTTTATAGCAAGCCTCGGCTGCCATGACCACGAAATCGGGCTGATCCAAGGACGCGTTGATAATGACAACGTCGCCCTTCTTGATATTGAGACCGCAATAAGCCAGCAGCTTGGCGTATTCCTTGAGAACTGTTTTTTTCATTGTATTTTTTCCTTTCGTGCAATAAAATTTGCAAATATTCTTCTTGAAATTTCTTTCACGTTCAATTATATCACACCTTGCGCGTTTTGTCATGCTTTTTTGCAAAAAAAATTGGGCGATCGCTTACGCGACCGCCCTTGGTCATTCTCTTTGGATCGTCTTACTTGGTCTTGAGAGAGTTCTCGTAGGACTCAACCATCTTCTTAACCATCTGACCGCCGATGCTACCAGCCTGACGGGAGGTAAGCTCGCCGTTGTAACCGTTGTTAAGATTTACTCCTACTTCGCTTGCAGCCTGCATTTTAAACTGCTCG
>JAFNZX010000088.1 GCA_017382615.1 Clostridia bacterium
ATGCACCCATACCATAGGGTGCATCTTTTGCCATTCTTTTGCCAATACTATACTTGAAATTACTCAATGGAGGTACACTATATGATGACCAAACCTCAAATCATCCGCTGCGGTGCACGGGAAATTCTCGATTCCCGCGGTAACCCCACCGTGGAAGCAACCGTTGTGCTGGCTGACGGCACGGTAGGCGTTGCAAGCGTGCCCAGTGGCGCATCCACCGGCATTTACGAGGCGCACGAGCTGCGCGACAAAGATGCCAAACGCTTTGGCGGAAAAGGCGTAAGCCAAGCAGTCAACAACGTATGCAGCATTATCTCCCCCGCCCTGGCAGGCACGTATGCGTCCGATCAATCCGACGTAGACAGACAGCTGCACGAGCTGGATGGCACGGATAATTTTTCAAAGCTCGGCGCAAACGCAGCGCTGGCGGTTTCCTTGGCAAGCGCACGCGCAGCTGCAGGCTGGTATCGCATCCCCCTGTACCGTTGGCTTGGCGGAATTGACGCCCACAGACTGCCCGTCCCCATGATGAACGTGCTCAACGGTGGCGCACACGCGCAAAACAACGTAGAAATTCAAGAGTTTATGATCGTTCCCGTAGGAGCGGAGTCCTTTTCCGAGGGCTTGCGCATCGGCAGCGAGATCTATCACCGCTTGGGCGAGGTGCTCTCTCATGAGGGACTTGGCAGCGGTGTGGGCGACGAGGGTGGCTTTGCACCCGATCTCGTTTCGGACGAGCAAGCCATTGAGTATATCATCCATGCTATTGAAAAGAGCGGCTACGACACGGATACGGTCAAAATTTCGCTGGATGCGGCTTCCTCCGAGTGGTACCGCGAGGAGGAAAATGCCTACGTTATGCCCAAGAGAAGCAATTTCCGCAGCCGCGACGATCTGATCTCCTACTGGTCGTCCCTGGCGGCAAAATATCCCCTGCTCTCACTTGAGGACGGTCTTGACCAGCGCGACTTTGCAGGCTGGGCATCCCTGACCCGTACCTTGGGCAGCGATTGCATGACCGTGGGCGACGACTTGTTCGTGACCAACAAAAAGCGTCTATTGGAGGGCATTGCGCACAAGAGTGCCGGCGCAATTCTGATCAAGCCCAACCAGATCGGCACGCTGACCGACACCTTGGACGTCATTCACGCAGCGGCAGGCGCAGGCATGTCGTATATCATCTCGCACCGCTCGGGAGAGACCGAAGACACCACCATTGCCGATATTGCGGTTGCAACCAATGCCCCCTTTATCAAGTCCGGTGCTCCCTGCCGTGCCGAGCGTACCGCCAAATACAACAGACTTTTGCGCATTGAATCCTCACTCGGTGCAAGCGCAGTCTACGGTAGATCCGCAGGAAAATCCGATCCCGTTTGCTGCGGGATGGAATAAATCAAACGACCTCTCCCGAAGGAGAGGTCGTTTTTTTATGGGTAAAAATACTGTGGCAAACGGGAATATTACTGAATCGTAATAGTCACGGTGTGGATCTTGACAATGGTATAATCCTCAAGAAGCGCTACTCAGGTAACTGCGTAATCACCGGGCTCTGCACCGTCGGTGGGAATCACGATCGTATATCTGGTTGCATACTGTCCGCCTGCAGCCAAAACGCCATCCTCGGTGGGAGTCTTGAATTCATCAAAGTAATACTCACCGTCTTCAACCTGGCATCCCAGGGCAAAGATAGGCTTACCAAAGCCAATCCAACCTCTGAAGCCTACGACGTCACCGGCAGTTACGGTAACAGTGTTGTTTACCGCTGCAAGCTTTGCATAAGCCTGACCGTCCGGGAAGTAGAAGCCGTCATTTACCAGTACGCTATCCAGGGACTCGCCAACCATGCCTGCTGCAGCATCGGTCTTGTTGACCACAACGATTTCGGGATCAGCAGGGGTTTCGGGATCAGCAGGGGTTTCGGGATCAGCAGGGGTTTCGGGATCAGCAGGGGTTTCGGGATCGTTTTCAGCTACGAGTGTACCGTATGCGTAAACCTCGTAGATGGAGAACCAGTGTGCACCCTCTGTGCCGGTGTCATCCAGACGGGTAAACTTGAGGTAACGAGCTTCATAATCGCCCTTGATGTTTACTACCTTGGAACCGTGAGGAGTACCCTCGTAGATCACGGTGTAGTTTTCACCGTCGGTGGAAGTGGAAATGGTGTAGTTCCAGCTTGCGTTCTCAAAGAGAATGTTGAGCTCAGTCAGCTTGTAAAGTCCCTGCAGATCAACGATCAGGTTAGCTTCACCGTTGGGCAGTGCACCGTAACGAGTAGTGTCGTTGCCATCGGTTGCCTTCCAAGGCAAGTTTTCAGCATTTTCGATGTTATCGGAGGTAGTGGGCTTGTTGAGAGCAACGTTCTCCCTTGTTTCGGGAACGAAGAACTCATCGGGAATCTCTACGGTGTTGTACGCCTGCAGAGATGCCTTGTTGAAGTTAAGAGTACCGGTTCTGGTTGCAATACCAACGTCGGAGCCTGCGATCTTAGCAGCTACGCATGCGTTTTCCAGCTCGACAACGGTACCGTCAGCCAGTGTCAGAATCACCTTTTCAGCAAGAGCATCCTCGGGAAGCTCAACTACGGCGCCGTGCTGGTCCTTGATATCGTATACCTTTGTACCGATGATCTCAATGGTAGCCACCTTCTTGCCGCCTGCAAGAATGGTGACAACGGAACCGTTATCTGCAATGGTGATATCATTGCTATCAATCGGGATGTAGTAAATGTTGGGAATAAATGCACCGTCTACGTAGGTCTTGATATTGATGCGAAGCTTGCCGATTGCCAAGGGATTGAGGTAGATACCTGCGCCACCCATGCTGATGCCGCCTGCATCGTTACCATCCTGACCATAGTACTGTCTTTCAAGAGAGGCATCCTTAATACCGCGTACAAAGATGCTTGCCTGTCCTTCAACACCGGCAGACTCGGTAACGTTTACGTTAAATGCATAATAACCGTTGGGCTGGGTATGCATAGCGGTAAAGTGGGTAACGCCATAGTAGGGATTGCCGTCGTTGTACTTTGCAAACATATCTACGGCTAAACCATAGATGATCTGGTCAAACAGCTGTGCCAGATCGGATGCCGTGAGGTTTACGTCATCCTGCGCCTCTGCAAAGTTGCTGCCGATGTTGGTGGTATAGCCGTTCTGGTGGCTGACTATGGGCATGATAACCGTAAACTCGCCCAGGCAAACTTCCGTTCCGTCGGGAGTCTTGTACAGCGTGCGAACGTTATTCTCACCCTCAAGACCTGCAAGGTTGATGCGGATCTTCATTCTGGAAGCGTTATCAGCACCGGTGGTTGCTGCAGCATTAATTACATCCTGACCTGCTTGAATAGTCCATTCGTCATTGTAAATGGGTGTGCCGCCGTTGAACTGGTAACCAAACTGGCCGATCTCGCCCTTGATGGCTACCCAACCCCAATAGGTCAGAACGTCAACGCCGCCTGCGGACAGATCAGCGATCTTATCCCAAGAAGAGGAATTGCCGGGAGCGAACAGGTTCTCTTCCCCATTGGTCGCGTCGCCTGCGCCCTTGTAGAGCTGGTCGAAGGACTGGTGAGTGAGGATTGCCTTATCAGCATCCCACATAGGAGCCTTGTGCAGCTCAAATGCGTAAGCCTGTGCATATTCGGGAGTATTGAAGAATGCTACGAAATCAATATCGAAGTAGTCACCCTCTGCGCCGGCATCGGTGAAGAAGTCAAGACGCAGGTAGTTGATGTTACCGTCGGTAATGGAAGCAACGCCGGACAGATCGATGATCGCAAGATTCCAGTTACCGTTCTCGTTCCAACTTACCATGGGGTTATCGCCGCTACCGCTGGGATTAGGACCGGAGCCGATAAAGATCTGACCCTCAAGCGCGGAATTGGTGCGGTAGGAGATTGCCAGGTACTGAGGCTGCGTGCCTGCAGCGTTCAGGAACTGGAAGTAGGGGTCGCCGCCGGTAGAGGTCAGACGAACGTAGCCGTCCATCAGCTCTGCTGCGGTAGCGTTACCGGTCTTAGCCTTGTCTGCCAAGCCCGCTGCATCAATGATCCAGGTAGGATCAGCGGGATCAACCTCGGGAGGAGGAGGCGGTTCAACGGGATCGGTGTCAGCACCGGGTTCGGTGTCAGTGGTACCGGGCTCAGTATCAGTTGTTTCGGGAGGCTCCGTGGTTGCCGGAGGCTCAGTGGTCTGGGTTTCACCGGGCTCGGTCGTAGGAGTCTCGGTGGGGGTTTCCTGGGTGCTTTCCACGGTGGAATCGGTGGGGTTATCGGGCTGCTCAGGATCTTGACATGCCACAAACACCAGCATCAACGCCATCAGGATAGCTGCAAAGACTAAAAACTTTTTCATCTTTCTTTTCCCTTTCGTTATAAATTTTACAAGACCGCAAAGAGTTGAGCGTCTTATAATGCTATCATTATAGCACTTTTTTGTTAAATTTGCAACAATGTTTGTGTCATTTCTCCTTTATCTATAAAGCATCATACGTTATTTTGGTCATGATGCACAATTTCGGCGTCCCTGAGCAAGGTTTTTCACGCTTAGCAAGACATTTATTGTTGTACAACAGACCATATATGCACTTAAACAATAACAATGATGCCCAAAAGCCTTTGAAATGAATAAAAGTCCTTGCCAAACGCAAGGACTTTTATTGCTATTTTATGGACTTTTTCTGCTCTTATACACCAAAGAACAACCAGATGATGATGTAAGCCGGCACGATGGCAGCAAGCGTAAACGGAATACCGATCTTGAAGAAATCACCGTTCTTGACCGTGTACCCTTCCTTACGCAGAATGCCGATACCCGTAATGTTGGCAGACGCACCGATGGGCGTGCAGTTACCGCCAAGCGTTGCACCGGACAAAAGTCCAAAGTACAAAGGAACTGCAATCGCACCCGCATCCACGCCCATTTGTGCGGACAGCGCAACCGAGATCGAACCAAGCACGGGAATCATGGTTGCAACGTACGGAATATTATCGATAAACGCGGAGATCACGACGGACGCCCAAACGATCACCGTGTACATCAAGAACAAGTTACCGCCGCCCGCCTTGACAAGCAGCTGCGCCAGCCAGTCGATCACGCCCTGTGCGGAAATACCGCCGATCATGAGGAACAAGCCTACCAGCAAAAGAATGGTCTGATAATCGATTTCCTTGATGGGCGCAACGATTGCTTTGAAGCTCTTTTTGCGGATCGCGGTGTAAATCAGACCGATCAGGAGCAGTACGCAGCAAATGGCACCGTTGGTGACTTCGGGCATGTTGGGAATAAAGGATGCGGTGATCAGCAAAAGCAGCATGGCGACCAGCAGGATGCTGGGCACGTAATCGGTGACCTTGGTGTACTGGGTAATCTTATCCACCTTCTTCTTTCTCTCCTTGCGGAACAGAAAAGCAAGAATGAGTGCAGAGATCACAGCACCAAGCTCAACCACGAAAAACATACCGGGTTTGCCGTTATACCAGAAGAAATCCATGAAATTCATTTCAAGCGCAGAGCCGAGCATGATCGCGGTCGTATCGCCCACCAGCGTTGCAGCACCCTGCAGGTTGGAGGAAACGGCAATGGCAATGATAAAGGGCACGGGATTGGTCTTGAGCTTTTTGCAGATTTCAAGCGCGACGGGCGCGATCATCAGCACGGTTGCAACGTTATCCACAAATGCCGAAATAATGCCTGCAAACAGCGAAAGTGCCACCGCGGCAACCATGACGTTGGGACAGCACGACATGACCAGATCAGCAAGCAGCTCGGGCATTTTACTTTCGATAAACAACGCCACAAGCCCCATAGTGCCCGCAATCATCAAAATCACGTTCAGGCTGTTGAAATTCAAGCCCGCCCCCCAGATTTCGCCAAGAGGCAGCATGCCCGTGAGGATAAAGAGCGCAGCAGAACCAAGCGCAATATAGGGGCGGATCTTGCTAAAGGTCAGCATCAGCACGTAGGTCACAGCAAACAAAGCAAGCGCCGCATACATGCCGTACTGTTCAAGAATTGCAGAAGGTATCATATCATTTATTTCCTTTTTATTAGCTTTTAGTGTGCCTCATACCAATCCTTGCCCCACTTGGCGTCAACCAGCATGGGCACGGAGAAGGTAGCAGCATTTTCCATTTCACGCTTAAGAATTGCCAGCACCTCGTCGCGGCAATCCTTATGGCATTCCACAATCAGCTCGTCGTGTACCTGCAAAATCAGGCGTGCGTCGTATCCGCTCGCTCGCAGCGCGTCATCCACGCGGATCATGGCAATCTTGATGATATCGGCAGCCGTGCCCTGAATGGGGCTGTTCATCGCCACGCGCTCACCAAAGTGCTTAAGGTTCTTGTTCTGCGCTGAAAGCTCGGGAATGGCGCGGCGTCTGCCGAATTCGGTGGTCACGTAGCCGTCCTCGTACGCCTGCTTGATGACGCCCGAGAGATACGCCGAAACGCCCGGGTAGCTTGCCATATAGCCGTCGATATACTCCTTTGCGGCAGCACGCGAGATGTGCAGATCCTCGGCAAGCGAGAATTCACCCATGCCGTACACAATACCGAAGTTGACCGCCTTGGCGCGCTTGCGCAGCTCGACCGTGACCTGCTCGGGTTCGACTCCGAATACGCGGCACGCGGTGGCTGTATGAATATCCTCGCCGTCAATAAACGCCTGCTTCATTGCCTCGTCGTCCGAAATCACCGCCAAAAGGCGCAGCTCAATCTGCGAATAGTCGGCATCCAGCAGCACGTAGTCGCTGCTTTCGGGAATGAAGTAGCGGCGCAGCTCTCTGCCAAGCTCGGTGCGGATCGGAATATTCTGCAAATTGGGCTCTGCGGAGGAAAGTCTGCCCGTGGCAGTGCCCGTCTGCTTGAAGGTGGTGTGAATGCGTCCCTGCTCGTCCGCCACCGAGAGCAAGCCCTCCACGTAGGTCGAGCGCAGCTTGGTCATCTGTCTGTATTCCAGAATGTCCTCAATGATGGGATGATATTTTTTGAGCTTTTCCAGCACCTCTGCGTTTGTGGAGTATCCCGTCTTGGTCTTTTTGCCCGCAGGCAAGCCAAGCCGCTCAAACAGCACCTCGCCAAGCTGCTTGGGAGAGTTGATATTAAAAGGCCCTCCCGCGCTGAAGTGAATGCGCTCCTCTAACTGCTCCACGTGTGCGTCCAGAAGCGCACCGTAGCGCGCAATGCCCTCGCGATCCACCATGCAGCCGCGGTCCTCCATAGATGCAAGCACACCGGCAAGCGGCATTTCAATATCCATGAGCAACGCGTACTGTCCACTCTCGCGCAGCTTTTGCGCCATGGGCTCATACATACGCAGCGCGTAAAGCGAGAGCGGCTGCTCGGGCTTGTAAATCTCGCCAAGATACGCAACGGTCAAACGGTCAAGCGCGTAGCTTCCCTGCCCGGGGTCGTCCACCCAAGCGGCAAGCATGACGTCAAAGTGGCAGCCGTGCCAATCGCAGCCCTGCGCGGACATAGCACGATAGATGGTCTTGCAATCGTAGCAAATCACCTGCTTGCCCGCAAGAAACTCCTGCAGCACGGCAAGATTGCCCGTGTATTTGAACAGATGCGTGCCGTTTGTCAAGGTGGCAACGCTGTCGGCAAAGTCAAAGCCGATCAAATCGCCCGAAAGGTCTGCAAGGGTTGCGATCTCGGTCAGCGAGATACAAGTTTCCTTATCCATAGAGGCATCTGCGGGCGATTCGTGAATCGCCCCTACGGGGGTTGCGCGGGCGGATATAGAATCCGCCCCTACGGGGGTTGCGCGGGCGGATATGGAATCCGCCCCTACGGGCACGTCGTCCTTATCCAGCCCGAAACGC
>JAFNZX010000089.1 GCA_017382615.1 Clostridia bacterium
ACCGCTTACGCAAACGAGGACTACGCAATCTGCGTAAAGAAGGGCAATGCTGAGCTGCTTGCCAAGATCGACCAGGCGATCAAGGAGCTGACTGCTGACGGCACTATCGATGCTATCGTCGATAAGTACATCAAGTAATCAGAGGCTTTTGAAACATATGAAAACGTGGGATGGCAACACCATCCCACGTTTTCAGGGTTATAACAAAGTTTTTTTGAAAGGAATATCGGTATGAAAAAGCCTTTGGCAAAAAATAAAAAGCGATTGCTGATCAATCTGGGGCTGGTCGCGTTGGCGTTGCTTGCAGTAATTGGCGTGTTTGCGGTGGATGCCGCAGCCAACCGTAAGGGAGAGCTGGACTTAACTGCAGAGCAGGCGCAGGCGTATCTGGAGGCAACCCTGCTTTCGCTGCCCACCTCGGGCGCGGAATGCTCCAAATATACGGTAGAGAATACCGAGATTGAGGTGCTTTCTGTACAGCCCGGTAAAGCGCGCGAGTTCGTTGCGCGCGTCAAGTATACCACGCCGGACGTGCAGGGCATGTATGAAGCTAACAAAAACAGATTATTCGTCACCGTGTACGATTATGTGCAAAAGAGAGAGGCGGACGGCAAAAAGGTCAACGCCACGCTGATTCAGATTCAGGTTGAGAGCTATATACTCGGGCTTTTGGAAAGTCAGCCCAAAGTGGAGGGCGAGGTTGACGTGTATTTCTATGACGTGCGTGAAGAAGAGCCCGTGATGTGTCTTTCCGACGAAGCACTCAACGCGCTGCTTGGCGGCTTTGTGTCGGTCAAGGATGATATCAAGAGCACCGTGACCTTTGAAAAGGACGGGGAGCAGATCTCCATTGCAAATGATAACACCTTCCGTAACGGTATCAACCAGTGCTTTGGATTGGTCAACTACGATGCGAAGATGCCGGACACCTCCTCTCCGCTGCAGCAAAAGCTTCACGATTGGGGCGATGAATTTTACCGCAACTTTATCGAGGATGACCGCTGGATGTATTTGGTTGAGGGTCTTGGCAATACGCTTGCCATAACCGCTCTTGCATTGCTTCTGGGTATTGTTTTGGGTGTGGTGACCGCGCTGATCCGTATCGTATATGACAAGACAGATAAGCTTTACTATCTGGATAAGATTGCCAAGCTGTATATTTCGGCGATCCGCGGAACGCCTGTCATGGTGCAGCTGCTGATCATCTACTTCGTGCTGCTTTTGCCCATCGGCATTGAAAAGTTCCCCGCGGCAGTGCTGTGCTTCGGTCTGAACTCCGGCGCGTACGTATCCGAGATCATCCGCGGCGGCATCATGTCCATCGACCAAGGACAAACCGAGGCAGGCAGATCTTTGGGCTTTGGTTTTTGGCCTACCATGTGGCATATCGTCATTCCGCAGGCGTTCAAGGTGGTGCTGCCCAGCCTTTGCAATGAGTTTATCACGTTGCTCAAGGAGACCTCGGTTGCATTCTACATTGGCGTTGCCGATCTGACGCGCGGTGGTATCAAGATCCGTTCGCAAACCTACAGTAACTTTATGCCGCTTTTGGCGGTTGCAATCATTTATTTCGTGCTGGTGCTTGGGCTGACCAAGCTGGTAGGCATGCTTGAAAGGAGGCTGCGTAAGAGTGAGCGATAATCAGACAATCATCCGTGTCCGCGGACTGCGCAAGCAGTATAACAAGGGCAGCAGAGGCATTGTACACGCACTGGACGGCGTGGATCTGGACATCAAGCGCGGGGAGGTCGTGGTCATCATAGGACCTTCGGGCAGCGGAAAATCCACGCTTTTAAGAGCACTCAACCTTTTGGAGGTGCCCGAATCGGGTGAGATTTGGGTGGACGGCGTGGATCTGATGGATAAAAAGACAAATATCAATCTGCATCGGCAGAAAATGGGTATGGTATTCCAGCATTTCAATCTGTTTCCGCACATGACGGCACTGGGCAATATGACCTTAGCGCCCCGAAAGCTGTTGGGCAAGACCCGTGCGCAAGCGGAAGAAAGAGCCATGCAGCTTTTGCAAACGGTTGGACTTGCGGACCGTGCAGAGGCATATCCCAGCCAGCTTTCGGGCGGACAGAAGCAGAGAATTGCCATTGTACGCGCGCTGTGCATGGAGCCTGAGGTTATGCTGTTTGATGAGCCGACGTCCGCACTTGACCCTGAAATGGTCGGTGAGGTACTGGAGGTTATGAAGGATCTGGCGCGTAAGGGCATGACTATGCTGACGGTCACGCACGAAATGGGCTTTGCCCGCGAGGTTGCCACCCGCGTGATCTTTATGGACGGCGGTGCGATCGTAGAAGAGGGCACACCCACGGAGATCTTCGACCACCCCAAGAGTGAGCGACTCAAGAGTTTTTTGGCAGTGGTGCTGTAAAGAGCTCAAACCGCCCCACTCACGAAAGTTTTCGCCCGCCTTTTTCAGAAAGGCATGGTGGCGTGTGAATGTCTTTTTGCTTTCGAGTGTTTCTGACGCCACCCTGATGCTGGACTTCTGCGAAGTCCAACATC
>JAFNZX010000012.1 GCA_017382615.1 Clostridia bacterium
ATCTGCATAATCCTCGTCGGTCAGCGCAATGCCCTCCTTGACTGCAAACTCGCAGTAGGTCAGCATACGTGCTACGTAGTCCTCGGTCAGGCTCATGTAGTAATCGAATACGGTAACGCCGTCTGCACCAGGCATTTCCTGATCCTTGAGCGACTTGTTCGCGTCGGTAATACCCATGTACTGATATACCATTTTGCTTACGTCACCGCCGGAGGAGGCATAAGACTGGAGCATCTGCTCGTAGTACGATCTGTAATTGTTGAACTGCGTGTTGAAGAAATAGTTCATCATGCTGCCGTCAACCTCAAAATTCTCGGTCTTCAGGACAGTCTGCGAGCGTGCAAACCAACCGCTGTCATTCACGACGCCGATCGCACCGACCAGCAGAGCAACAACGACCAGAAGTGCAGCAACGCATACAAAGATACCAGCGCCTGATACCTTGTTGTTCTTTTTCGCTTGAACGTTCTTACCTGCGATTGCAGATTCGTTCATAGCTCTTTCAATTCTGCTTCTGTTTCCTTTTCCCATGTCAGGGTCACCTCTGTATAGTATTTTTTGATTATGTTATTCCGGGGGTATAACACCCCCATATCATACAGTCACGCAATATTATAGCGCATATATGGTGTTCAAATATAATCGATTTGTAAACAAATACTTAATTTTTCGCTTTTTTTGTCGTTTTTCGCCAAATCATCCATCAAACGTGCATGATCACAGGCAGAATCATAGGTCTGCGCTTGGTCTGCTGGTAGATAAATTTGCTAAGATCGTCCTTAACGCGGTTCTTGATGGCGTAGAAATCCGCATCCCTGCCCGACAGGCTCTTATCCATTGCCTGTGTGGCAACCGTACGCATCTGTTCCATCAGATCCTCTGACTCGCGCACGTACACAAAGCCGCGCGAAACGATATCGGGTCCGGAAAGCACGTATCTTGCATGCATATCCACCGTAGCAACCACCACGATCAAGCCGTCCTGTGACAAATGCTTACGGTCACGCAGCACAATGTTTCCAACGTCACCAACGCCCAAGCCGTCCACCAGCACCTTGCCCGAGGGGACTGTGCCGGCAAATTTTGCGCCTGCACTTGAAAGCTCCAGCACGCGACCGATATCCGAGATAAAGATATGATCGGCAGGCACGCCCATGCTCCTTGCAAGATCGGCATTGGCAGCCAGATGCTTGTATTCACCGTGAACGGGCATATAATAGGTGGGTTTGGTCAGTGCCTGAATCAGCTTGATCTCCTCCTGGCAGGCATGCCCCGAAACGTGCACCTCCACCACGGAGTCGTGCAGTACCTTGACGCCCATCTTGGAGATCTCGTTGACGATGCGGTTGATCAGGCTCTCGTTACCGGGAATGGCACTTGCGGACAGCACGACCAGATCGGAAGGACCGAGCGTGACCTCTCTGTGCTCGCCGAACGCCATACGATACAGCGCCGACATGGGCTCACCCTGGCTGCCCGTGGTAACAAGCGTCAGCTGCTCGGGCTTGTATTTTTTGATCTCTGCCAGCTCAATGATGACACCGTCCGGCACGGTCATATACCCCAGCTCTCTTGCTGCGCTGACGATATTGAGCATGCTTCGCCCCGTAATGGCAACCTTTCTGCCGTGGCGCACGCTGGTATCTATGATCTGCTGTACGCGGTGCACGTTTGACGAGAACGTGGCGATGACGATCCTCTTTTGCTTGTTGACCGAGAAGATATACTCCAGCGACTCTCCCACCTTTTTCTCGGAAGGGGTATAGCCCGGACGCTCTGCATTGGTGGACTCGCACAAAAGAAGCTTAACGCCCTGCTTACCCAGCTCACCAAAGCGCGTCAGATTCATAACCTCTCCCTCAATGGGAGTCAGATCAAGCTTGAAGTCGCCCGTATGAATCACAAGACCCACAGGCGTGCTGATTGCAAGTGCGCAGGCATCTGCAATCGAATGGTTCACGCGGATGAATTCCACGCCAAAGCTCTTCCCCACGGCAATGCTGTCCCCTGCCTGCACGCAGCGCAGATCAGCCTGCCAGGGCAGCTTGAACTCTTCCAATTTATTTTTCAGAATACCCAAGGAGAGCTTAGTGCCCCAGACGGGTACGTTGAAGCTGCGCAAAAAATACGGAATAGCCCCCACGTGGTCCTCGTGTCCGTGCGTGATGACCAGTCCCTTGATCTTATCGCGGTTGGTTTCCAGATAGGACATATCGGGAATGACAAGATCAATACCGGGCATATCCTCGTCGGGAAATCCGATGCCGCAATCCACGATCAGAATCTCGTCACCGCACTCAAGCAGCGTCATATTCTTGCCGACCTCGTTGAGTCCTCCCAAAGGAATCACGCGCAGGACCGCATCCGGGTCTTGCTTGATCTGCACGGGCTCAACCGTTTTGCTCTTGCCCGCGCTTGCCTTTTCCGCCTTGCTCTTGCCCTTGCGCACGTGCGTTTTGCGCTCGGATACGGGCTTTTCGGGAGCAGGTGCGGGCGTGGAAGCCGGTGCGGGCACTGCAGCCTCGGGCTTTGCTGCCTTTTCGGGCTTTGCAGAAGACTTCCGCGTCTGCTTTTTGGGTGCTGGCTTGGTCTCTGCAGGCAAAACGACTTCGGATACGGGCTGCTGCGCAGCCTTTTTCTTAGGTGCTTTGGGAGCGGGAGCTTTCTTTTGCTCCGCTTCTACACTCGCGTAAATCTCCTCAAGCGCTGCACTGATGATCTTTTCCTGCATGCTCTTGCTTTCGCTCTTTTTTCTGTTTGATTGCTTTGCGGAGCTGCCTCCGCCTCTGCCTGTTTGCTTTGCCATACATTTTTCCGTGTGCGCGCGGATCTCCTTTCTATCATAAGCGCACAAAAAGCCGAGCTCTCCCCGGATCGGTATTTCGTCCCCCGACCTGTCGCGACAGCTCAATTCTTTTTTGATTTGTATTTGCAGAAATGAAGTGGAATCATTTCAAAAACGATCTGAATCAGTACAGATATTATAGCACACTTTACGCGCTTTGTCAACAGGTGCGCAAAACCTTACAGCAGCCAACAAATTACGCCTGCGATCCCGCCCCCCGTAACCAGTCCGCAAGCGAACAGCAGCACGCTTTTACCAACGCGCCTGCCTACAGACTCTGCACTGCGCTCCTGCCCCGCGCTCTGACTTATGATGCGCGTCGCCTCCTTGACCATGTCATCGCCCGTTACGGCATCACGTTCCCGCTTGAGCACGAAATACGCCTCCTCAAACGGCGAATCCTGCCCCATTTTTACCACGTACATTTTCTTTTGCGCACCCTTTAGCATATTGACCTCCGGATATACTTACTCACAGAAGTATTGACAGGTTTTGGTGAAATATTGCAGGGGCAGGCACAAAGATGCATGACAGATGCGACCTGTCCGGCACAAGCGCGTACACGCTTCGACACGCTTCGCGCTACTACGACAAAGCATTTCCAAGAATGCCAAATTTTCTAAATATTCACCATTTATTTCCATTTTTGTATTGACAAAATACGCAATATGGTTTATAATATAGGCACTGAAACAAAATACTTTATATAAAAGGAGAACTAAACATGAAATCAACAGGTGTCGTACGCAAGGTAGATGAGCTGGGGAGAATCGTATTGCCCATCAGCATCCGTCAGACTATGGACATTAACGAAAAGGATCCGCTTGAGATCTTTACCGACGAAAATCGCATCATTCTGCAAAAGTACCAGCCCTGCTGCGTATTCTGCAGCAATGCCGATCGTGTCGTATACTTTAACAACAAGCGCATCTGCGAGGATTGCCTGGAAAAGATCAAAACGCAGCTTTGATAAAAAAGGAGCATGACCATGAAGCTTACAGATATGAAAAACGCCCTGCTTGCAGGCGAATTTGACGCAAGACTTTCCGAGGTTTACGGTGCGGACGCGGTAAGCGCACAGCAGGCACGCTATGCAAAGGCACTGGACGAATTCGTCGCCCTGTACGGTGCAGATCGCGACGTTTCGCTGTTCTCGGTTTCCGGCAGAAGCGAGCTTTCGGGCAACCACACCGACCATAACTACGGCTGCGTAGTCGCTGCCGCCATTGATCTTGACATTATCGCCGTAGCATCCGCAAACAACGAGAGCATTATCCGCGTTAAGAGTGAGGGCTTTGACGAGGACGTGGTGGATATTGCGACATACAACACCCCTGATCCCACCAAGTTTGCATCCTCCGCTTCCATCATTGCAGGCATGAGCGCGCAGCTTGTGCAGAACGGCTATGCAACCGGTGGCTTTGACGCCTACACTACCTCTGCCGTACTCAAGGGCTCGGGCATTTCCTCCTCCGCCGCATTCGAGGATATGATCGGCAACATTCTCAACTATTTATATAATGAAGGTAAGATCGATAACGTCGAGATTGCCAAAATGTCGCAAAAGGCGGAAAATCAGTTCTTCGGCAAGCCCTGCGGTCTAATGGATCAGGTTGCCTGCGCGCACGGCGGCATCGTTGCCATTGACTTTGCGGACCCCACCGCACCCGTCATTCGCGGCATCCCCTTTGATATCACGGCAGCGGGATATGCGCTGTGCATTGTCAACACAGGCGGCAACCATGCAGACCTGACCGACGACTACGCATCCGTTCCCGCTGAAATGAAGGCGGTTGCGGCGCACTTTGGAAAAAAGGTTTTGAGAGAGCTTGATTGCGCAGAGGTGATTGCCGAGATCCCTGCGCTGCGCAGCAAGCTGGGTGACCGCGCAATCCTGCGCGCTTTGCACTTCTTTACCGAAAACGAGCGCGTCAAAGCGCAGACCGAGGCACTGCTGTCCGGCAACCTTGACACATTCCTTTCCCACGTTTGCGCATCCGGCCGCTCCTCCTTCTGCTATCTGCAAAACGTGTACACCACCAAGGCAGTAGACGAGCAAGGACTCTCCCTTGCACTTTGCCTTGCAGAGCAGGTGCTGTGTGACAAAAAGGCTGCATGGCGCGTGCACGGTGGCGGGTTTGCGGGCACGATCCAGGCGTTTGTTCCCATGGAGCACGTAGAAGAATTCCGTGCAGTGATGGACGGTGCGTTCGGCGCGGGTGCTTGTCTGCCCCTGCACATCCGCCGGATCGGTGCGTGCAAAATCGCATAAGCGGAGGCAAACATGGGATTTTTCCAAAAAAATTCAAGCCCCATGCTGCCCAATCAGCCAAGAGAGGAGCGCAAGCCCCGCGAGCGCAAGCCCGTTACCAAGGAGCAAAAGCTGCTGTTTGCGCTGGTGTTGGGCTGCTCGGCGGTATCCACACTGTTTTATTTCTGCATCGTGTCCCTTGCAGGCTCGCATTTTTTCGAGGACATGATCGTAGCGCAGGTGGTTGGCATTGGCATTATGGCACTTTACGCCGCCGTAGGCACGGGCTTTCTGATTGCTTACATTATTTATAA
>JAFNZX010000090.1 GCA_017382615.1 Clostridia bacterium
ATGACGTTGAGATATGCAGTACCGCCGCCTGCAACGATGCCTTCCTCAACAGCAGCCTTGGTTGCGTTGAGTGCGTCCTCAATTCTCAGCTTCTTTTCCTTCATTTCAGCCTCGGTAGCAGCACCAACCTTGATCACAGCCACGCCGCCTGCCAGCTTTGCAAGTCTTTCCTGCAGCTTTTCGCGGTCAAATTCGCTGGTCGTGGTTTCGATGCCCTGGCGGATCTGTGCAATTCTGCCCTTGATCTCATCGGGGTTGCCGTTACCGCCAACGATGACGGTGTTTTCCTTGGTGATCTTCACCTGTCTTGCATAGCCAAGCTGATACATCTGGGTATCCTTGAGCTCCAGACCCAGCTCGGAGGAAATGACCTCGCCACCGGTCAGAATGGCAATGTCACGCAGCATATCCTTGCGGCGATCGCCAAAGCCGGGAGCCTTGACTGCAACGCAGGTGAAAGTGCCGCGCAGCTTGTTGAGTACCAGCGTGGTCAGTGCCTCGCCCTCAACGTCCTCTGCAATGATAACCAGCTTGCGACCGGACTGCAGCATCTGCTCAAGAAGGGGAAGGATCTCCTGAATGTTGGAGATCTTCTTATCGGTGATCAGGATAGCGGCGTCGTCAATGACAGCCTCCATCTTGTCGGTATCGGTTACCATGTAGGGGGAGAGATAGCCGCGGTCAAACTGCATACCCTCAACCACCTCGGAGTAGGTCTCTGCGCTCTTGGATTCCTCAATGGTGATGACACCGTCAGCGGTGACCTTTTCCATAGCGTCTGCGATCAGCTCGCCGATGACCTCGTCACCTGCGGAAATGGTGCCGACGCGTGCGATATCTTCCTTACCGTTGACCTTCTTGGCACTTGCAGCCAAAGCCTCAACAGCTACGTCAACTGCCTTCTTGATGCCCTTGCGCAGCACCATGGGATTCGCACCTGCGGTTACGTTCTTCATGCCCTCGCGCACGAAAGCCTGTGCCAGCAGCGTTGCGGTGGTGGTACCGTCACCTGCTGCGTCGTTGGTCTTGGTGGCAACTTCCTTAACAAGGGAAGCACCCATGTTCTCGGCTGCATCCTCCAGCTCGATCTCCTTGGCGATGGTGACACCGTCGTTGGTGATCAGGGGAGAGCCGTACTTTTTGTCAAGCACCACGTTTCTGCCCTTGGGGCCCAGCGTGATCTTAACCGTGTCTGCAAGCTTATCCACGCCGCGAACCAGCGCGTTTCTTGCCTCAATGCCGTAAAGAATATCCTTTGCCATGTGTCTTGTTCTCCTTAGAAATTACAATATAATCAGTCTACAACAGCCAGAACGTCGTCCTCGGAAACGATGACGTATTCAGTGCCGTCCAGCTTGACGGAAGTGCCTGCGTACTTGCTTGCGATGACTTTGTCACCGACCTTCACGGTCATAGCGGTGTAGCCACCGTTATCGGAAGGCTTGCCGGGGCCTACTGCCAGAACTTCTGCGATCTGGGGCTTTTCCTGTGCGGATGCTGTGAGAAAAATGCCCGATTGGGTCTTTTCTTCCGCCTCGACGAACTTGATGACGACGCGGTTGGAAAGGGGCTTGAGAGTCATGTTTGTGTTCCTCCTTATGCGTGCGGCAAGTGCCGCTTAAATGATACAATGTAGAATTTTGATACATTTTGTAGATGTGTCTTGGAATTTAGCACTCTTTTGCCAAGAGTGCCAAACCACATACATATTGTACACCAAATTCCGGAAATATCAACCCCTTGCGCCCATAATTCACATATAATTAACAATCTGCTTTGCAGCAAAAATGCACGCGCGACCGCATATATTGCACCATATGAGAGGTGAGTGTATGTTAGAATGGATCAATGCCAATCTGTTCAGTATCGCAGTGCCGTGCGCACTGGTGTTGACGGGCTTGTTTTTTACCTTGCGCACAGGTCTTGCCTGCGCAGCGCACCCGAAGAGCATGCTGCGCGGCATGCTGCAAGGAGCAGAGAGCGGTACCTCGCCCCTGCGTGCCTTGACGCTGGCTTTGGCAGGTACGTTGGGCGTAGGGAATTTGGTTGGCGTGGCGTCTGCCATTTGGTATGGCGGTGCGGGCGCGGTATTCTGGATGTGGGTCAGCGCGTTTGTTGCCATGACTCTCAAATACGCCGAGGTGGTGCTTGCCGTGTCGCACAGACGCACGGACAAAAACGGCAACCACCGCGGCGGTGCGATGTATTATATTTTGGATTGCTTTCGCTCTCGTGGATGTGCGTGGCTTGGTAAGCTATTGGCGGCTGCCTTTGCCGCGCTTTGCGTGCTGGATGGGCTTTCCATGGGCTGCGTCATTCAGACCAACGCCATAGGCGGTGTGTTTGAGGGGATCTGCGGTATCCCGCCGCTTTTTACGGGGGCTCTTTTGTGCATTGCCACGCTTGCAATCATGCTTGGCGGCTCGCAGCGCATTATGAAAGCCACCGACGTACTTGTGCCCCTTATGACGGGTGGATTTGCGCTGTTGAGTATAGCGGTGCTTGTGCTGCGCGCACCGCAAATCCCGTCTGCGCTGCGCAGTATTATGGGGGCTGTGACCGATTTGCGCGCTCTTTTGGGCGGTGCGGGCGGCTTTGCCGTGGCAAGGGCATTGCGCTACGGTGCGATGCGAGGGCTTGTTTCCAACGAAGCAGGCTGCGGCACAGCACCGATCGCGCACGCCTGCGCTAACACCGACCACCCCGCCAAACAGGGCTTCTGGGGCATTTTTGAAGTGTTTGCGGACAC
>JAFNZX010000091.1 GCA_017382615.1 Clostridia bacterium
ATTGAGGAAAGTGCCGACGTGTTCTCTTACGTGGAGATCTACAACCCCACAGACAGAACGATTTCACTTACCGATCTTTCGCTTTGCTACCGCACAGAAAAAGAAAGAATTGACTCCGGTGCGCTGATCTGTGCAGGCAATGCCCCCTCCCTTGCCCCCGGTGAGATTGCCGTGATCGTGCTTTACGATCAAAGCAGCTGGGCGGTGCTGGGGCTTGACAACACGGCAGAGTCCGCCGCAGCGGTCTGGGAAGCTTTTACCGATTTGCACGGCATTGCCGATACGCTCGATAAAAATCACTTCTTTATTGCAACCAATAAGGACTTCAAGCTTGACAAGGAGTCCGCCAACGCTGCCATGGAACTGTATTGCGGCGGCTACGTGAACACCTTTATCTACGACGCAACGTACTATGACCGCAACAACCGCGCCGTGGTGTTTGGCGCGGACGGCACGTGCATGGGCGCAGCACTTTGCAAGCCCGGCACGGTGTATGACAATCAGATTCCCGATAACCCCGCACTTGTGCCAAACACGCTCACCATTCCGATCAAGGCGGTGGAATACAATATCTGCGCCTCGGGTATCCCCAACGATTACGAGGATATCCCCTTTATCGCAGACAGACAGGACGAGGCGTTTGCGCTGATCGAGGCGGAGGCTCCCGACCTGATCGTGCTGTGCGAGGTCAATTTTGCATGGCAAGAGTACATTCAAGCCTTTTGTGAGAAAAACGGCTACACCGCCTACGGATATTCCAGCACAGGCAAGGATTTTCACGGCAAGCAGAACAGGCAAAAATGGGATCTGACCTCGCTGATTTTATGGAAGACCGACCGCTTTGAGGTCATAGAAACCAATCGCTTTTGGTGCTCCGCCACGCCCGACAAAAAGGGCTCGAACAAGTGGGGCGGTGGACTTGTGGGCGATATGGCACGCTGCATCAATTACGCCGTGCTCAGGGACAAGGCGAGCGGCGTGGAATTCTTGCTCATGGGCGCACACCTTGACGCCAAAAGTGAAGAGGTGCGTGCACTTTCCGCACAGCTGATCTATGACCGTGCACACGAGATTGCAGGCAAGCGTCCCATCATCATGCTGGGTGACTGGAATGCCAATCAAACGCATGACTCCTACCGTATTCTGACCTCAGGCAACCTTGCAGATGCGCGTTTTCGTACCTACGTCACAGATCTGCACGGCACGTTCAACAAGTGGGGCGAATACTCCGCAGATTTCCAGACGCGCCTGCCCATTGACCACTGTATCATTTCCAAGGACAACATTTGGGTAGAATCCTACAGACAGATTGGCGGCGATGCCATTGAAAACGTCCCCCACCCCTCTGATCACAACATGACCGTATTTTCTCTGCTCGTTTCCACGGGCGAGCCGCTGCCCGAGACCACCGAGGCAGAAACCGAGGAGCCGACAACGCCCGACGCGCAAAAGCAAGGCGGCTGCGGCGCGCTGATCCATCTCAACATCCTGCTGCTTGGCTGCGCAGCAGCATCGCTTTTAATCAAAAAGAAGCATTATTAAAACACAAAGGGGCGAGTTAATTCACTCAGCCCCCTTTTCTTGTACTATTTTGTCTATGAATGGGATTAGTTTTGCAAGAGAATGTCCGTTTTGGTGAAGGAGCGTCCGCATGATGCACCTCATCCACCGCAACCGCGTCAGAAAATCGCTCCAAGTATTCGCGTTTTTCGGACGCTGCGGTCCCCCTTCCCCAGCGGGGAAGGCTCATCAAGGCACCCCAAAATGGATGATTGATCAAGACGGATGCGCCAAACAAGCCTTCCC
>JAFNZX010000092.1 GCA_017382615.1 Clostridia bacterium
GGCTGTGCTGCGCCGCTACCAGGCACACAACAACCAGGATGACGACGAGGTGTTGGGTCTTGAGCTGGGTGCGGACGATTTTTTGGTCAAGCCCTTTGACATGAAGGAGCTTTCCGCACGCGTCAAGGCTGTGCTGCGCCGCTACCAGGCACACAACAACCAGGATGACGACGAGGTGGTTAAGTTCGAGAACATCGAGATCAGCCGTCAGAAGTACGAGCTCAAGCTCAAGGGCAAGAGCGTGGACATTCCCCCCAAGGAGCTGGAGCTGCTTTATTTCCTTGCGTCCAACTACAATCGCGTATTTACCCGTGACCAGCTGCTGGATAAGGTTTGGGGCTTTGACTACCTTGGCGACTCCCGTACGGTTGACGTGCACGTCAAGAGATTGCGTGAAAAGCTGGAGGGCGCATCCGACAAGTGGATTTTAAAGACGGTCTGGGGCGTAGGCTACAAGTTTGAGCTGTTGAGCTGAGGCACGCTTCGTGTTTAAGAGCCTGTTTTTTAAGTATATCACGGCGTTTATGCTGATCATTGTGGTCAGCTTTATGCTGCTGATCGTGATCATCGGCAATATCATCAATGGGTATTCCGAGCAGGTCAAAACGGATCTGATCACCAATTCCGCAGCCGCCGCATATGCTTACGTGGACGAAAACTATCAAAAGGATATACCGTTTTCGCAGTTTGTTGCACAAAATTCGCAGAGAACATCCGATATTCTGCAGGCACTGACCGTTAATGCCGATGGCATTACCATCCTGCTTGCAGATGCTGATGGCACACTGCTGATGAGCCGTGGCGTGGAGCAGTCGCTTTTTGAGGTCGGGCAAGCATTGCCCCTTGCTGAAATGAACGAGGTGCTTGCCGGACAAACGGTGCACGGTACGGATACCTTTGCGGGAGAGCTGGAGCAGCCGCACGTGGTGCACGCCTACCCCTTGTTGCATGATGGGGGCGTGTATGGCGTTTTGCTGGTTTGTGCGGATTCCTCGGATTGGATGGATTTGCGTGATTCCACCGTGCAGGTCATTATGGCGGCAAGCCTTTGGGTTATGCTGGCGGCTTTGATTGCGTTTTATTTCATTACCGAGCGCATTATTACGCCGCTTAAGGAGATGAGCCGCGCAGCAAAAAGCTTTGCTGCGGGTAAATTTGACGTGCGCGTTCCGGTGCACGGCAACGACGAGGTCGCAGAGCTGGCTACAGCGATGAACAATATGGCGCAATCCCTGGAGGCACTTGACAAAATGCGCACCTCGTTTATGGCGAACGTCTCGCACGACCTGCGCACGCCTATGACGACCATATCCGGATTTATTGACAGCATCTTGGAGGGGGCGATCCCCGCAGAGCAGCAGAGCTATTACCTTGGGATCGTATCCGAGGAGGTCAAGAGGCTGTCGCGTCTGGTCACGCAGCTGCTGGATCTGTCGCGCATTCAGGCGGGCGACCGCAAATTTGTGTCCGCACCGTTTGACGTTTGCGAGGTCTCGCGCCTGATTCTGATTTCGTTTGAGCAAAAGATTGACGAGAAGCGCTTGGAAGTGGAGTTTGCATGCGATGACGAGCATTTGTACGTGCTTGCAGACCGCGACGCCATGTATCAGATCGTGTATAATCTGGTGGACAATGCGGTAAAATTCTCAAGAGAGGGCGGTGTCTTGCGCATTTGCCTGGAGCGCGTCAGAAAGGGTCAAAAGATCCGCGTGCGTGTGTATAATCAGGGGCAGGGCATTGCAAAAGAGGATCTGCCTTACGTATTTGAACGCTTTTATAAGAGTGACAAGAGCAGAGGGCTTGATAAGAAGGGTGTTGGTTTAGGTCTTTATATTGCAAAAACCATTATCGAAGCCCACCATGAAACAATATCGGTTGACAGCGTGGCAGGAGAATGGTGCGAATTCACCTTTACGCTGCCCGAGGTAAGTGCTCCCGAAAAGGAATGAAAGGGGGAGGTAAATTTTGGAAGAAAAACGTGAACAATTATCAGAAGTAAATCAAAATGAACAATTGGCACGGGAACAAGAGCCCGTGTCGGAAGCGATACAACAACCTGCAGCAGAGCAAGAGAATGCACCGCAGGAAGCTGCAGAGCAAGTAACTGAAGAACAAGCAAGTGCAGAACAAGCAAGTGAAGAGCAAGCGCAGCAGATCTTTGATGCCGATCAGGCAAAAAAGAAGGACGAGGACTATCGATACAGATGGAGCTACGAGGAGCAGCGCGCATCTGACCTTGCGGGAAATTCCAAAAAGCCCACGCGCAGATGGGGCATTCTGATCTATGCCTTGACTATGACGGCGGCGTTCGGCTTATGTTTCTGCATTCTGATCGGCGTGCTGGTGATTGGTCTTATAATGATGCCTGCGTCAAATCAGCCTGTGCAGGGCGGTTTTACGGGGGATGTGACCGTGGTTGGCGGCGGTGACGAGCAGACCATTGAGATATCTGCTTTGGAATCGGTACGCAATTATACGGTGGTTATTGCCGCTAAGGGAAACGAAAAATCCAGCACGGGGACGGGCTTTGTCCTAACTGAGGACGGTTATATCGCCACCAATTACCATGTGATTGCGGATATGCATACCATTACGGTTAAGTTTTACAACGGTACGGCTGCAATAGCAGAGGTCGTGGGCTATTCCGAGATTGATGACGTGGCTGTCATCAAGGTCAATGCAAGCGGTCTTTATACCGCAAAGCTTGGCAGCTCTGCAAAGGTTAAGGACGCGCAGAACGTGTATGCCGTGGGTACGCCTGCCGGCGAGGAATACGCCTGGAGTGTGACCAAGGGTATCGTTTCCTTTGCACAAAGAGAGGTCAAGATCTATGACGACGAGGGCATTTTAGTAAAGAAAATGAAGCTGATCCAGACCGATACCCCCGTCAATCCCGGTAACTCGGGAGGACCGCTTGTCAATTCGGACGGTGAGGTGCTGGGTATTATCACCTTAAAGCTGTCGGGACAGTATGAGAATATGGGCTTTGCGATCCCGATTGACGGTGCAATGGTGCTGATCAATAATATTATCGAAACAGGTGAGCCGGGCGAGTCGCCTATTACCACCAAGCGTCCCTTGATCGGTATTGTGGGTGTCGGAGTTGAGGCAGGAAAGTATTACGTGAACGTTCCGGAGGAGAACAAAATCAAGGAGATCACTCCCGAGGACGCCGCAGCCAATCCCGACGTTGCATTTTATGCGCCTTATACCGGTGTCTGGGTGCAGAGCACCACGCCGGGACTTGACGCTTCGAATAAGCTCAAGCCCAATGATATCATCGTCATGGCGGACGGCAAAGAGCTTAAGAGCATTTATGATCTGATGAACGTCATCAACGAGCACGTTGGTGGTGAAACGGTGCAGATCACTTACTACAGAAACGGCGTTGCCAATATTGTGGACGTAGAGCTTGGCTACGCTGAGTAAATTTTTCAAAGGAGTATCATATGGCTTGGGACTTATGGCTTTTTGAGCATATCGGCGCATGGGACTATCTGATTCGCGTTATCGTAGCGTGCCTGTGCGGCGGACTGATCGGTCTTGAGCGAACCAAACGCCTCAAGGAGGCGGGAATACGCACCCATATCATCGTAGCACTCGGTGCGACCTTGATCATGGTGGTATCCAAATACGGCTTTTCCGACGTTGTGGGGGCAGATGCCTCGCGCATTGCCTCCAACGTTATCACCGGCGTCAGCTTTTTGGGCGCGGGTGTCATCTTCGTGCGCGGCGGCTCGGTCAAGGGCTTGACCACTGCTGCGGGCATTTGGGCAACGGCTGCCATCGGACTTGCGCTGGGTGCGGGTATGTACACAGTGGGCGTGCTTTGTACCGCGCTTATGATCATTTTGCAGATCGCGCTGCACAAGTTTTTGCCCGGTGACATGCAGTCCTCCAAGGAGCTTTTGCTGGTGATTTCCAAGGACTATCATACTGTGATGCCCAAGATCCGTCAAAGACTTGGCGAGATGAAGGTGCTGGTCAGCGGCGTGGAGATGGAAAAGCTGGAGAATGGCGACACGCGTGTGACGCTGGACGTTCGCTTGCATAAGGACAACGTCAGCGACGAGCTGCTTGACCTTGCGGATGAATTCCCCGAGATCAAGTCGATCGTGCTGTAAATAAACGAAAAAACAGAGCCAAACGCAATTTGCATGCGTTTGGCTTTGCTATATTTAATTCCATACTCGTTCTCCTTGTAAGTTAAGTAAACAGGCCCGTTTCTGATTATATTATATCATAAACGTGGCTATTTACAAGCGAAGTGTAAGCAACAAGCGTTTA
>JAFNZX010000093.1 GCA_017382615.1 Clostridia bacterium
GCGCAGAGTCTGCGCACTCAGATGGTCGCGCTCCTCTGCCGTCAGGCTCTCTCGCGCTGCCTCGCAAAGCCTTCTTGCTGTGTACGGATTGGGCTTGACAAAGCGTTCGAGCTGCACCTTGACGCAGATTGCCTGCACCGCGGGGTCAAGCAGCCGCATCATCAGCTCGGTCGTGGGGACAGCATAAAACGCTTGCCCCAAATCCACGGCACAAAGCGTTTCTTTCGTGGGAGACGCTAATGCAATTTCACAACGCTTGGGCGCATCGGGTACCTCACCCTGCTCTGTCAGCGCGTGCGCTGCGGCGTGCCACAAATCGGGGGCACTTTCGGGGCAGATGGGCACGCGCACGCCAAGCAATTCTTCGATCAACTGCGCATCCGCTTGCAATATCTCATGTCCCTCGCACAGCGGCATACAAGCGGCGTACGCGTCAAAGCGGTCGTAGTCCGAGCCGTCGGTCAATACCTGCTCCGCCACACCGCACGCACGCATCAGAGCACTGCGGTCGCGCTCCTTTTGCAAAAGCTGCCACAAATTTCTTGCCTGCTGCATAAGATCCCCCCTTTCGTTTTCTATATTGTAGCACAATCCGCACTTTTTTGCAAGTTTCGGGGACAAAAATGTGAATTTTTCCGAAAATATTGCGTTTTTCTCTATACAAACGCGCAAAGTTGTGATATCATATTACTATCTATATAATATGGAGTACTATATGCTTTGTGATTTACATACTCATACGCACAATTCCTTTGACGGCTTCCCCGAAGCGACAGCACACGCCATGGCGCAGGCTGCCGTGGACGCAGGCGTTGGTGTCCTTGCTCTGACCGACCATTGCGAGGTCAACGGGCAGGTGCAGGGACTTTACCCCTATTTCGACCAAGGTGCAAGCTTTGCCGAGATTACCGCTGCGCGTGACGCCTTTGCGGACAAGCTAACTCTGCTGCGCGGCATTGAGCTGGGACAGCCCATGGAGCACCCCGAGCAGGCACTTGCCATGCGTGAGGCGTACGATTACGATTTCGTCATTCTCTCCTTACACAATATTCCCAACATTCCCGATTTCTATCTGCTGCGCACCGACCGCATGTCTGAGCAGCATTATCACATGCTTTACGACAAGCTGCTTGACGCTATGATCGCGTCAGTCGCCTTCCCCGGCGTGCACACCCTGGCGCACGTCACCTACCCCGCGCGCTACTGGGCAGAGGCAGGCAAGCAGTTTGATATCAAGCCGCACGTCCCCCGCCTGACCAAGCTGTTCGAGGCGCTTTGCAAGCAGGGCGTGGCGCTGGAGGTCAACGTTTCCACGCTTTGGAAGGGATACGGCTTTGCCATGCCCGACCGCGAGGTGCTCGAGCTTTACAAGCACGTGGGCGGAGAGCTGATTACCATTGGCTCGGACGCACACGCACCGTGCAACGTGGGCAACAGTATCGCCGACGGCTGCCGTCTGCTCCTTGACTGCGGCTTTGATCAGATCGTTGCCTACAAAGAGGGCAAGCAATTCTTCGTGCCCATCACACTATAAAACGAGGTTATTATGGAACTGACATTCTTTTCTCTGCTCTATCCGAGCGAGCAATCGCAAAAGGACCATTTCAGCGGCAAATACTGCCCCGATATTGATACCTATACCCTTTCCGAGTTGGGACTTTTGGAGGCGTTTGACCTCAAAAACAGCAAGGTGGAGGATTACTTTACCATTGATCCCGCCGTCATGCGTTACCGCAGCGAAATGTTTGCCGATATGCTGCGCTGCCCTGCTTTAGGCGAGACGCTCAACGATCTGATGCCCATTCTCTCTGACATTATGGAGCTGCGCCGTCTGGAGAGCGATAGCGGTGACACCAGCGATTACCTTTCCAGCATGACCGAGATCGAGCTCTACATCTCCTGCATTGAGCTGCTGCACGCAGGCTTGAGCGCATCACGCCCCTACGTTAAGGGGGCGGCGTTCACCACGCTGGCAGACCGCATAGCAGAGCTTGCCGACTCGGATTACTACCGCGAGCTCAACGCCCGCCTTGCCGAGCTGACCAAGCGCGTGCGCGACATCAAATCAGTTACCATCGGCGTTAACCTGGACGCGCAGCTGCGCCCCGTGCACGCAGGCGTGCTGTCTATCAATCCCGAGGCATTCAAATCGGGCGACGTGATCGACAAGATTTTGCGCCTGAATTTTAAGAACGACCGCTACACTTGTATTGCAAATCTCGTGCCCTTTGGCAAAAAGCAATCCGAGAACCAAAAAATGGCTCTTTCGCTGGCGTTTAATTCCGCGATCAACGACGTTTACAGCGACTCCCTGCGCTCCTGGAAAAAGATCGTGCAGACCTACGTTTTGGAAAATGCGGACTTCCTTTTGGGTCTGATGCCCGAGATTGAATTCGTCACCAAGGCTGCTGCCATGCAAAAGGCGCTCTCCGAGCGCGGCTGCACCCTCTCTCTGCCCGAAATCCGTCCCATGTCCGAGCGCACCTTTGTGGCAAGCGATCTGTACAATCCCTGCGTTGCCCTCAAGCTTGCCAAGGACGAAACCGTCGTGCCCAACGACGTGGAGTTTACCAAGGACGGCGTATCCATCTGGGTACTGACCGGCCCCAACCGCGGCGGTAAATCGGTTATCACCTGCGCCATCGGTCTTTGCCAGGTCATGATGCAGCTTGGTATGTACGTGCCCGCTGCACACGCGGCAGTCAGCCCCTGCGACGCCATCTATACCCACTTCCCCACTGGTGCGGACGACACCATTGACAAGGGACGACTGGGCGAGGAATGCGCACGTCTTGGCGAGATATTTGACGGAGTCAGTGCAGATTCCTTGGTGCTGCTGGACGAATCGCTTTCGTCCACGGGCTCTTACGAGGCTTCCTACATTGCAGCCGAGGTGCTGGCAGGCCTTGCACGCGTTGGCTGCCGCTGCCTGTTCTCCACCCACCTGCACGAGCTGGCAGCAGAGATCGACCGCCTCAACGCAGAATCCCTTGCAGCGGGCGGCTCACGCATTGACACGCTGGTGGCAGGCATTGAGGGTGAGGGCAAGCGTTCGTTCAAGATCGTGCGCGCAAAGCCCGACGGTAAGTCCTACGCGCGCGACATTGCCAAGCGTTACGGCTTGACCTTTGACAGCATTTTAGAGAAAATTAACCGATAAGGAGTTTTACCATGGATAAAATTTTAAAGGCATTGGAAGATAACGCCACCCTGACCCCCGAACAGCTTGCCGTCATGCTTGGCAAGGAAACGGGCGAGATCAAGGATATCATCAAAAAATACGAGCAGGACGGCGTCATTCTCGGATATAAAGCAATGATCGACTGGGATAAGACTGACCGCGAGTACGTCACCGCGCTCATTGAGGTCAAAATGACACCCCAGCGCGACCGCGGCTTTGATCGTGTGGCAGAAAAGATCTTCAACTACCCCGAGGTGCAAAGCCTGTACCTGATGTCGGGCGGATACGATCTTTGTCTGGTCATTGAAGGCAAGACCATGAAGGAGGTCGCTTACTTCGTCGCACAAAAGCTGGCTCCCATTGAATACGTCATTTCCACCGCCACCCACTTCGTGCTGCGCAAGTATAAGGACAAAGGCGTAATTTACGGTGCTGAGCAGGTGGACGAAAGAGGTATCGGTGATATATGAATTACGACAAGCTCCTTTCCCGTACGGTCACTGAGCTAAAGCCGTCGGGAATCCGAAAATTCTTCGATCTGGTCGGGGAGATGACCGACGTGACCGCGCTGACCGTGGGTCAGCCCGACTTTGTCACGCCCTGGCATATCCGCGAGGCAGGCATTCTCAGCTTGGAGCGCGGCAAGACCTACTACACCTCCAACGCGGGCACGCTGTCCTTGCGTCGGGAGATCGACAAATATCTGACCCGCAGATTTGATTTGCACTATAATCCCGCCGAAGAGATCGTGGTCACGGTTGGCGGCAGTGAAGCCATTGATATTGCCATTCGCGCTCTCGTTGAGCCGGGCGACGAGGTCATTATTCCCATGCCCTCGTTTGTGTGCTACGAGCCCATCGTACGCTTGTCGGGAGGCGTTCCCGTCATTATCAACACCACCTTTGAGGACAAATTCAAGCTGACCGCCAAGCAGCTTAAGGCGGCTATCACCGATAAGACCAAGCTGCTCGTGCTGCCCTACCCCAACAACCCCACGGGCGCGATTATGGATGCAGAGGACCTTGAGGAGATTGCAGCGGTGCTGCGCGGCACAAACGTCGCCGTGCTTTCCGACGAGATCTACGCAGAGCTGACCTTTGGCAAAAAGCACGTTTCCATTGCCACCTTGGAGGGGATGTGGGAGCGCACGGTCATCGTCAGCGGCTTTTCCAAGGCGTACGCCATGACGGGCTGGAGACTTGGCTATCTCTGCGCCCCCGCCCCCTTGACAAAACAAATGCTCAAAATTCACCAATACGCCATTATGTGCGCCCCTACCACTGCACAGTTTGCCGCTGAGGAAGCATTGCGCAACGGGGATGAGGACATCGCATACATGGCAGAGGAATACGATCGCCGCCGCAGATATATCTACGCAGGGCTTACAAAGCTTGGAATCGAGTGCTTTGAGCCCGAGGGCGCGTTCTATATCTACCCCTATATCGGCAAATTCGGGCTTTCCAGCGAAGAATTTTGCCAGAGATTACTGGTGGAGCAAAAGTGCGCCATCGTTCCCGGCACCGCCTTTGGGGCGTGCGGGGAGGGCTTTGCCCGCATTTCCTATGCTTACAGCGTAAACCACATTACCGAGGCTTTGGAAAAGATTGAAAAATTCGTCAAAACCTTAGAAAAATAAGCACCATATTCCCCGCGCACCCATGATGGGCAGCGCGGGGCTCTTCTTGTGTTTTTTTCACAGTTTCAGTCCGCTATGTGGCAAATATTTCGTTATTTTTCGCAATATTGCTTGACATTCAGGTCAAGGTGGCGTATAATGTTAACAGAAATAGCAATTTCTGCATTTTTACAAGAAAAGGAGAAACGATTATGAAACGGTTCCTGACTCTTATTTTGTGCTTGGCACTCTGCCTTGGCACACTCTGCCTGACTGCATTTGCAGCCGACGAGGACTACACCGCCGACACCTGGACAAACGCCGAGCTCAAGGGCTTGATCGCACAGGACGGTGAATACATCTACTCCGAGCTTGCCCCCGATTATGAGGCATGGTGGTGGGAAGGCGAGGTTCCCGAGCTGGATGACGATTACGCAATTGCAGCCTACGTCAACTTCCGCGGATTCTCCATGTCCGCTGACGGTCGCTACGCATACATCGGCGCGCTCAACGGCGGCACGGGCATTCGCGGCGTATCGGTACTGGATATGCAGGTAGGTAAGATTACCGATCTTTACTACTCCTACAACGAAGAAAACGCGCTCCCCGGCTCTCCCTTCTCTTACGCCAAGGGCATCGCTGCAGATGACCGCGGCTACGTATACGTTGGCTTTGCGTACTCCGTCAACTATAATTACCTCAGCCTTGGCATTGCAAAGCAGGAAGACAACGGAAAGCTGACCGAAATGAGCGAAATTGCGGTTTATACAAACGAGTTTGAGCCCGGTGACGAAGCAGGCACCAAGATCGGTGTCAACGGTGTTGAGGTGGTCAAAGTGGGCACAACCTATCTTTGCTTTGTCATGACAAACTACAATCACGACGTGCTCTATTGCTACGACGTCACAGACCCTGAAAATCCTACGCTTAATACCTCCTGGGGAATCAACGGCAAGATTGAATTCGCAGCCTCGGATTGTACGATTGAGATGCAAGGCAAGACGCTCAATGAGGGTCAGTATATGGCAGCAGACGAAAACGGAACGCTTTGGCTGTGCGTAGACTTCCAGGAAGGCGGAAGCGGTATCGTTAAGATTGATGCAAACGGCGTGAACTGCTTAGCTACCCATGAAATGAACGGTGCATACTCAATTGCCCACGTTGGCAAGTTCCTGCTTGTAGGACTTAAGGACGGCTCTGCAGTGGAAGTGCTGGACGATTCCTCCTTTGAAAAGGTTGCAACCATTGCAGTACCCGATGCGAGTCGCGTGACCCGTATGCAGGTCAGAAACGACACGCTGTACGTTTGCGGTGCGGGCAACGATAGCATGTCCTACAATTACGTCTACGCAGCACCTCTGACAGCGGACGCGCAGGCGGCGCTTGACGCACAGGCGGCAAACCTCAACAAATATCAGCAGGAAAACGACAAGGGGGATGAAACCGATCCCGCAGAGGACACCACCGCTGCCGAAACCGAGGCAACCACCGAGGCGGCAACTAACGCTCCCGAAACCGAAGCCAAGACCGACGCTCCCACCACCGCTCCCGAAAGCGAAGCGCAGACCGAGCCCGAAGCAAAGGGCGGCTGCGGCAGCGTAATTGGCAGCGCGGCAATCGTAGCGGCAATCGCGCTGGGTGCACTCGTCATTGCAAAGAAGAAGGATTGATTTCCCGCATATTCCATAAAAGACCGTTGTCCCACCCGGGGCAGCGGTTTTTTTATGTTGTTACAGCAAGCGCGGGCGACCGCAGGTCGCCCCTACGAGGAATCAAGTAAAAGCTTTACAACGTGAAAGCCAATACATCGACCCCCGTAGGGGCGACCTGTGGTCGCCCGCCCCTGCTGCAACTAATTTTCCGAATTTTACAGACTTTTTTCAAAAATCCCGAAACTTTTTGCCAAAAAATACGTCTATATAAGTAAGCGGAAAAATTTTACCCAACCTATTGACAAATGGCAAAAGATGTTGTATGATTGTATTAGTACAATAATACAATACAAGGAGGGATGCAAACGTGAACGTATTGACACCCAAGCCTTCGGTCTCCGCGCAGCTGCTGCACCAATACCGCCTTGACATCGTGGGCGGCAAATATCCGCCCGGCGGTCAATTCCCCACCGTGCGCGCATTGGCTTACGAGGAGTCTGTCAACCCCAACACCATGCAGAAGGTGCTGACGCTGCTTGAGCAGGATGGCCTTTTGGTCAGCCAAGGCACGCGCGGCAGATTCGTGACCGAAGACCAAAACACCATTGCCGAGGTCAAGCTGCTCTTGCAGACCGAATATCTGCAAAGCGTGCGCAAAAGCGCGGCTGCACTTGGCATCACCAAACAGCAATTTATGCAATTTTTAGAGGAAAGTGAGGACATGCGCATATGAACCAACCCATTTTGGTTTGCGAAAAGCTTTGCAAAAGCTATAAAAGAAACGTGCCCGTGCTGGATGAGCTTGATTTTGTGGTCGAGCCCGGCAGAATCGTCGGACTTCTCGGTCCCAACGGCTGCGGAAAATCCACGCTGCTCAAGCTGATCTCGGGACTTCTGACCCCGAACAGCGGCACGATCACGATTTGCGGCGAGCCGCGCAGCGAGCAAAGCAACGCGGTCATTTCCTTTTTGCCGGAAAGACCGTACTTCTCGTCCGCTATGACGGTCAACGCCATGATGGACTATTTTGAAGACTTTTACACCGATTTTGACCGCTCGCTGTGCGAGGTCATGTTAAAAGATCTTGCCATTGACCCGAAAGCACGCATGCGCACGCTGTCCAAGGGCACAAAGGAAAAGGTGCAGCTGGTGCTGGTCATGGCGCGTCGCGCAAAGCTGTACCTACTCGACGAGCCGATCGGCGGTGTTGACCCCGCGGCACGTGAGTACATTCTCAAAACCATCATAGGCAACTACAACCCCGAGGCATCGGTCATCATCACCACGCACCTGATCGCAGACGTGGAGGGCGTGCTGGACGACTTTGCATTCGTGGACGCAGGCAAGATTGCCATGTGCGGCAACGCGGACGAGGTGCGCGAGCAAAACGGCAAGAGCCTTGATGAGCTTTTCAGGGAGGTGTTCAGATGTTCAAGAAATGCTTAAAATACGATTTGAAGGCATTTGCCAAGATCTGGCTGATCGCGGCTGCGGTCATGCTGGTGCTTAGTGTAGTATGCAGCATCGGCCTTGGTAGCTTTATAAACGCAACCGCATCCATGGCGGTGATTGAGGGACAGGGCAGCGAGCCCGATTCCCTGCAGATTATGTCGCTGGTAGCGCGCATGTGCATCGGTATGCTTTGCTATATCGTGCTGATCTACTCGCTGGTCATCTTTTTAGGCGGCACTTCGATCATGGTGCTCATCCGTTATTACACCAAATTCTTTACCGATCAAGGCTACCTCACCTTTACCCTGCCCGTGCGCCGCAGCACACAGTTCTGGTCTAAGGCAATCGCGGGCTTTGTTTACACAGCTGCATCGGGCGTCGTTGCATTGATTTCCATCCTTATGGCAATTGGCAGCGTCATCATCGCACTGGTCATGACCCCCAATGCTGCCGAATCCTTCCCCATCGAGGAGCTTACGAGCATTTTCACGCCTGTAAACGGTGTTTGCGGCGTTATTGCGCTCCTGTTGGCAATCCTTTTGATCGCTGCGATTGTGTTTGCCTCTATGATGATGAATTATCTGGTCATTACCTTAGCGGCAACCATGTTCCGCAAGCTCAAAATCCTCAGCGTTATCGTGTCCTATTACGTGGTCAACAACATCATTGCCGTTCCGATCATTTACGTAGGCACTTACGGACTTATGTTTGCTTTGATGTTCCTTGCTATGGGGCTTGAAACCATGTTTGCCGTCCCCGTCCTTGCTTGGCTGTGCATCTACGCACTGCTGCTATTGGGCATAGTGGCTGCCGTGACCGTTGGTATCATCCTTGCAAACTTCACTGTGCTGCGCCTGGAGCGCAAGCTCAATCTCGCATAAAAGGAGGTATAGCGTGAAAGTTCACGTTATGTTCCTTTATACTCAACCATTCACGCTTAAACTTCACCTAAAAATGGGATCCAACCCATTTTCAGGTGAAGTTTCCATCACGAATTGAGCCGCCGGAGGCGGCATGGAGATTAAGATGAAAAATATTAAGAAAATATCAGCGCTTTTGCTCTGCCTGATGCTTGTATTTGGCAGCGTACTTCCCGTTTGCGCTGCAGACCAAACCGAGGAAAAGCCCACGTGGGCACTCTCCGAGGACCAAAGTACGCTTTCCTACGGTGCGACCGTATATCAGCGCGTGGAGATCCCCTCGGGCGTCTGGTTCAGACCCTACTCGCTTTACACCTTTAACCGCAATATGGATACCCCCTTTGATGAATACACCGAAGTTGCACATCCCATAGCAGATCAGTCTGCCGAACAGCCCGCGCCCCTGACCGACGTTGCGTTTCTTTACGGAAGCGTGAGTGCCGAGGGCTTATACGCGGTCTATGCAACCGACAGCGGTAAAAGCATCATCAACGACTTCAACGCAGGCAAATACGCGCAGTACGAGCTTGGCTCGCATTACAGCAGCTCCGTGCTGGATCCGCAAACGGTCACGCGTTGGCGCAACACCGAGCCTAACGTCACCATCTTCGCTGAGCAGCTTTCCGACGCAGCCTACCATTACGTATTGGGCTACGATGCAACGCTCTCCTTGGCAAAGCCGATCGGCGTGATCTTTGCGTATAGCGACCAATACCTCTACGTGCAGGGCGAGCAGTGCTTAGACATTGACGGTTATCTTTCCCTGCGGCCCGGTACCATGACCGTGCACCTGTTGGACGAAGCGGACGCCGCGCAGGTCAAAGCGGCAATTTCCGATATGGAATATCACGATTACGTGGACGTTGGCGAACAAAGTGAGCCGCTTGACCCCACCATCTCCATGATCGTTTTCTTGCTCATCGCCTCTCCCGTCATGTTCCTGCTGCCCGCGCTGCTGCTGGCACTCGGCATCGTGATGCGTTGCCTCAAGCAGATCCCCGGCAAAAAGCGTTGGAACACCGTCATCATTCTGTCCTCGGTCTGGCTGATCGGCTCGGGGATCACAGCCCTCTTGCTGATCATTCCCACGTTCTTCTTGTGATGAAGAAAAAGACTTTGGCAAAGGGGTACGTTTGCCCCTATAACGTAGTCTCGCATTACGCACTCACCGTCATACTCGTGTCAGGCTTTGTCGGCATCGGAGTATATCTTGCCCCCTATTCATCCACCGCTCTGCTGCACAGTATGATACTGGCGCTGCTGCTCTGTCTGATCCCCCTTGCGGGCTTTGCCTTTGACAGAGCAGCCATGCGGTATTACGTGACCGATACATTCGTGAAAAGCTGCAATCTGTTCGGCACGCGCTGTCAGCTAAAGGATAGCGAGGTCAAGCAGATCGAGCTGCAATGGTCGTTTGAGTTTTGGAAAGACTTTGTTTCAAAGGACGCCATTCACCTTGTCTGCTCGGACAGCTACTATGCACAAGTCAAGTACATTTCACGGAAGTTCCACCGCAAAAATCAAGTGGTCGTGCGCATCACGCGCAAAAACTTCCCTGCCGTGCAAGCATACCTGTCACGCATGGGGGTTGCCGCAGGCATGACGGATTATGATACACTTGTACAGCTTCTGCGGTATCATCCCAACATGTATCGTAACCTTGACGGCGCATGGACACTGCAATAAGATTTCAGGAGAAACAATATGAAACGCTATTTATGTATTGGACTTTTACTCGCTTTGAGCCTCTGCTTCGTTGCCTGCTCTGCGCACATTGAGGACACCAACGGTGCGGACGATCATTCGCTGACCACCATTACCAAAAAGGAACTGCTTGGCAACTCGGGGGCTGTCAAATTTCTCTCGGTGCGCTCTCAGGTCAACGACAAGATCGAATACTCGGTTGACAAATTCACGGGTGTTGAGATGGTTGAAGAGGTGCGCGTCAAGAACGGTACCGACAGCATTACCTTCGCTGTCAATACCACACTTACAGAGGGCAACATGTACGTATACGTACGCCATGACGGTCAAATCGTGGGCGAGCTTGCCATTGGGCAGGACGACGCGCTGACCATCGAAAAGCCGACTCCCGGCAAATACGAGCTTTGCATTGCGGGCGAGAGCGCGAACTTCAAGATGGTCATTCAGATCACGCAGAATTGAGGTATACAGCATGAAAAACACCAACACCTGCCCCAAGTGCGGCAAGCACGACATCGTGCGCTTTGACGGCTATGCAGGTCCTTACGACTCCGGCAACCACGTGAAAACCGGATCGACCGTGTTTTCCGCGGTCAACGTCAACCGCTATATCTGCCTTGATTGCGGCTTTAC
>JAFNZX010000094.1 GCA_017382615.1 Clostridia bacterium
ATCAGTCTGAGTCACGGATTTGTTAAATACCAATCCCCTTACGACCTTCTCGGCTCCTTTATTTTACCATATTCAATTCAATTTGTACACACCGTTTTCATCATTGTGGTGATAAACCATAATGACCGTCTGAGTTGATGACTCAGCCCCTTATCAATTATTCTTCATCTTTTTTGATTTGTTCGGGTACTTTTTCTTGTTGCGCGAACGATTTTTTGAGGGGTTTGATCCACAAAATCACCGAGGCGACAAGAAAGACGGGGCAGATCAGCGTGGGCAAAATCATCAGCACGTCGGTGGCGTACTCCCCGATCAGCATCATAGGTACAAAGATCAGCACGACAAACGCAAACTGCATGACGCCTGTGCTGCCCGATTGATCCGCCATATTGGCAAATATGCCAAACAGGTGCGGAAAGACCAGCATCAGGACGCCGATGAGTAAGCACAGCCCTGCAACCATTGCCGAAATGCGCGTGCGCCATTCCTTGACTCTGCTATGTACACGCACGTACAAAAACACAACCAATGCAGCTGCTAAGCAAACAACTGCCAGCATCAAGACTGCCACAATGATGCTTTGCGCAAGATTCATGCCTTCAATATATCCGAAAATTTTGACGACCTCTTTTCCAATATCACGGTACATACAAATTTCTCCTTTACTCCGCTTTTTTCAAGCTTGCAGCAAACAAAACGATGGGGAAAAGCCCCGTTATCGCGCCGATAATCGTCAAAACCAACGCCGTTTTTTGCGCAAAGGCGGTGCGCAGTACCTTATAATAGCACGTGCCGCACAGCGCCCGGATCACGGCTAAGACCACCGTGCCCAAAAGCAGGCACGCGATCCCCACAAAGGGCAAAACGACCAAGATCAAATAAAACGTGTCGTTGAAAACCAGCGCAAGAAGAAGTGCAGGCAGCGCGATGATGATCAGCAGCACGTACAAGATCAGCATCAGGGCGTTAAGGAACTCGGAATTCGTTTCCCACAAAAAGCTGCCGCCATCCTCTGAGATCAGCACGAACATCTGCGTGCCGAACAGCCCGATCAGCGCAACTGTCAGCAAAATGACCGCAAGCGGAACCAGAATGCAGCCGCCTATCAGCAATATTCTGCCCCACAGGCGGCGCTTTTCGGTATTTTGCAGCACGTCACACCGTTCAGAAACCTTACCAACTGCAAAGTGCCGCACAAAGGGAAACCACGCCATAATACGGATATTACGCCAAGCACCCATCCTTTTGGCAATTTTTGAAACGGCAACGGATTGCAGCACGTAACCAATCACTCCGGCAAGCGCAAGCGCAAGCAGCAGACCAAACACAATGCCCACCAAGATAAAAAATGCAAGGGGCGTCAGCTCTACGTCTTCCCAATGCCCGTACCAGAATGATCCGAGATCGGGAAATTCTTTTAAGATTTGTCTTACCATGTTCCCTCCCGTATCAGCCCTCGTCAGGCTCTTGTGCCACCATCACGGCAGCATCGTCACATTGCGCAAGGTCCGCCTTGGGTGCGGATGCCTTTTGCCCGCGCGGCGGGAAAAACGACACGATCAGCAGCGCAGCGATCAACCAGCCGGGATACAGCACGGTCAGCACAGACACGATGATATCATAGGGGTCGTCTAAGTAATAGCGGAAGATCTTGAACGCGCACACCGCCATCGCAACCGTCACCACGATGGACAGCCAGGAGATTGCTTCAAGAAGAATGCCGACACCGCACAGTGCCAGTAAAAATGCAATCGGCATCAGAAAAATGATCGCACCAAGGTGCGAGGCGCGCAAAATGAGCAATATTTTACCCCATTTCCAAGGTTTTTTCCCGCTCACAACGCCGCTTTGCGCATCAATTGCTTCGACACATTCGCCCAAAAGTCCATAACGCACCACGGGAATCCACGCGCGCTTGGGCTCGCAGGCTGCGGTCTGCTTGGCAACGCGATACAAGGCATAGCTTAAGAAGACGTAATCGATTGCTACGCCGATCAACACCATCAGCGGAAGGATTACGACCAAAAAGAATATCAAAAAAACGATCAAGCCAATCATCATTTGCTCCTTTCTCCAAAATCACAAGGGAATTTTTTCAGACGGAATCCGGGATCAGTCGTAAAGAGAATGCTCCACGTTCTCGATATATGCATTATCTGCGGGATTGGGCTGACGGAAGCTTGCGATCAGGGTCACGATGATCTGCACGCTGAACACAATGCTGATAATGAACAGCACGACGTTGACCGTTTCGGGATAAAACTCGCGATAGATTTTCCAGCAGCAGATGCTCATGATCACGAAAGGCGCCCACGATATCAACGAAGCGAGCATGCTAAAGAGCATACCAAGGGGAGCCAGCAGCATGCTGATCAATGTGCCCAAACCGATCAACACAGTGACCAGCACAACCGCGCCAACGGATACAAGCAGCATGATCAAGCCCCACGGCTTGACAGCCAAGCCGCGACGCTCGTCGCACTTCTCGGCAACCTTGCCAAGCGTAAAATACTGCGCGTAGGGAATCCAAGCCAGCCATGCGCGCTCTACGCCCAGCTTTTTTGCAAGGCGATAGGTGCCCAGCGCATAGATCAGATACGCAAGCAACGTAACAGTCAAGGAAACCACCGCAGAAATCAGCCAAATCACAAGCATCAGCACAAGTACACTTCCAAGTCCGATTGACTCGCTGCCGCCAATGATATCGGGAGAGCCCATCACTTCATCCCAAAGTCCACCAAAGGGTATATTCATCCTTTCTTCTCCTTTACGTATCGATTACCGCAACGCAGGCGGCGGCTGCTTCATTCCCACTTGCGGGGCGCAGCTTTAAAAATCCCATGACAAAGAGCATGACGGCAAACACGCCCGTGCCGCAAAGTGCGCCCAGTATAGCCAAAATCAGGGCGGGCACGTGATCCATATACTCCTTGAAAATACACCACAGGCAATACCCCATCATAGCAAGCAGAATGATCGAGGAGCACTCCACAAGAAAAGTGACCAGTGCGGAAAGTACCGGCAAAACGGAAAGCACCACCGTCAGTGCAAGCTGCACCACGGGCTGACCAATTCCCATCCCCAGGGTGGTAAAGAGCAAAATCAAGCCCCACTTCCACGTCTTTTTACCGTTTCGCTTTGCACTCTGCTCGGCACACGCGCCCAGCAAATAGGAAAATCCGTACGGAATCCACGCCAAAAACCGATTTTTTACGCCCATTTTTTTAGCAATGCGCGAAAGTCCCACTGCGCGCAGCACGTAAAATACCAACGCCGCAACGACAATGACGACAGTCGCAATTGCCAGCGCAACCAAAATGATGCCGCTGATGGCAAGACTGCTAATGGCAGAGATCAGAAGCACAAGCACTGCATATATCGATTCCACCGTAATATCCGTGACCATATCGGTCCACGCATCCAAAATGCCTGTTTCCTGTAGCCACGAAACCAAGGCTTTTACCCATTCCGTAAATTCATTGACCAAGGAAAGCACCGCCCTTCATAATAAATTTTTCCATTTTCATTATAGCACGGTACAATTTACTTGTCAAGAAAAAACTTTACACAAGGGCTCTTGCATACGGACGCGCTTTATGCTATAATAAGATGAATCATTGGGTCAAAAGACCCACAAGGAGACGACTTTTATGTTTTTGGATTATTTGAGTCAATTTATCCCCGGGCTGCCGCAGCTCTTTATTGCGCTGGGGCTTGCCAAGGTGCACGTGATTGAAGAATACGAGACCTTTGCGCCCGTGAATACCGCTGCGCAGATTCTGTATATGCTCTGCCTGCTTTTGGGCTTTGCCATCCTGCCCTACCTCGTGGGCTCCGTTGCCATTCCGCGCCTTTACTGCAAAAGGGTCAAGGGCGTAGATCTTTGCTCGCTTGGCTCGGGCAAGGGTGAAATTCGCGACGTATGGGTGCACGTGGGCAGAGGGCACGCCGTTGCTTGCCTTGCACTTGAGCTGCTCAAGGTGCTTGTCTGTTTGGCAATCGGCTTTTTCTGCCGCGGCGCGGACGGTGCTGCCGTGGCGGGATTTTTCTGCGTGATTGGCGAGATCATGCCCATCTGGAACAAGATGCGCGGCACGCGCGGCTTTGAAACCGCTGCGCTTTGCGTGCTCATCCTTTCTCCCATGACGTTTCTGATCCTTTCCGTTATCTTTGCCGCAGTGCTGCTGGGCATGCGCTTCCGTACGCCCGCGCGTCTGTTTCCCACGCTGCTCTACCCCTTGATTGCAAACGCATTCGTCAAAAACGCCAACCCCACCATGGTGCTTCTGTCCGTTGGCGTGGTGATAGTCATGCTGTTCTCGCATTGGAAAAACGTGCAGGACATGTTCAACCGTGAGGAGGAGCGCATTACATTCAAAAAGAAAAAGACAGAGGAGGAGGATGCATGAGCCAATACTGCACACAATTGATGACCGCCGCGCAGCTGATTTCCGAAGCCGCGCGCGCAGGATTTTTAAAAAAAGCGGTGCTCTCCAAGCACTCCGCCCCCGACACCGTAAAAACCACGCTGACCGTGCGCCAAATTGGCGGAAAAAATTGCCTGCAAGCCGAAAGCATGCACACGGATAACAAGGCAAAGCACCAAAATCTTGCGATTGGTGACAGTGACGCGCTGCTTTCCTTGCTTGCCACCGCAGGGCAGATCAATATCCTGACCACGCTGGGCGACGCAGAGTACCGCACCGCAAAATCCGGCAAGGTGACACTGCTTGGCGGTGAGAATTTGCAAAAAAAGCTGGCGGGCGCAGCCCCTGCCGCCCCCACCGTGCAAGCCCTTTTCAACAATCGCGAAAAGCAATACATCCTTTCCGGCAACGAGCCTTTTTTGATCAAGCTGGAGGTCAGCGACAAAAACGGGCGCGTGCACGACAAAAAACGCGCAAAATTCCGTCAGATCAACCGCTTTTTGGAGCTTGTGCGCGATATTGAGGACAAATTGCCTCAGGGCGGCACGCTGCGCATTTGCGACCTTTGCTGCGGCAAGAGTTACCTTTCCTTTGCCGTTTACCACTATTTTGCCGTCATCAAGGGCAGAGACGTACGCATGACGGGCGTGGATCTCAAAGAGGACGTGATCGATTTCTGCAACGCGACCGCGAGGTCGCTTGGCTTTGACGGCTTGGAATTCTTGTGCGGTGACGTGGGCAAATACCACACCGACGACCACGTGCACTTAGTCATTTCCCTGCACGCCTGCGATATTGCCACCGATTTGGTGCTTGCCCGCGCGCTTGCGTTCCGGGCAGACGTCATTCTCTCCACTCCCTGCTGTCATCACGCCATGAGTCCCATGCTCAGCTCTCCCGCGCTGGATTTTATTACGCAGCACTCCATGCTGCGCCAAAAGCTTTGCGATGCGGCAACCGATGCGCTCAGACTGAAAATTCTGGAGGCGCACGGCTATAAGACGGCTGCGCTGGAGCTCATTGATCCCGAGGAAACGCCCAAAAACATTTTATTGCGCGGCATTCGCAAAAAGAATCCCGACCCTGCAGCCATGCAGGCGGCACGCGAGCAAGCCGAGCAAATTCGCGCGTTCTTGCTGGGCGACGCGACCCCCTGGTGGGCGTGCGCGGACACCTATCAGGACGGTATGAAATAATCAAATAAAAGGGGCTGATTGAATTCAGCCCTTTTCTTGTACTATTTTGTCTATGAATTTGATTAGTTTTGCAAGAGAATGTCCGTTTTGGTGAAGGAGCGTCCG
>JAFNZX010000095.1 GCA_017382615.1 Clostridia bacterium
GATATAGTCCGCGCACTTGATGACGTCCATGTTATGCTCGATGACAAGCACGGTGTTGCCGCCATCCACAAGACGCTGCAGCACGCCAAGCAGCTGTGCAACGTCCGCGGTGTGCAATCCCGTGGTGGGCTCGTCCAGCACGTAAATCGTCTTACCCGTGTCGCGCTTGGCAAGCTCGGTTGCAAGCTTGACGCGCTGCGCTTCACCGCCGGAGAGCGTGGTGGAGGACTGTCCGATCTTGATATAGCCAAGTCCGACGTCCTGCAGGGTTTGCAGCTTGCGCAGAATGCGCGGCAAGCCGTCAAAGAAGGAAACACCCTCCTCTACCGTCATTTCCAGCACGTCGTTGATGTTCTTGCCCTTATATTTGACCTCTAAGGTATCTCGGTTGTATCTCTTGCCCTTACATACGTCACAAGTCACGTAAACGTCGGGCAAAAAGTGCATTTCAATGCATCTTACGCCGTCGCCCTCGCAGGCTTCGCAGCGTCCGCCCTTGACGTTAAAGGAAAATCTGCCCGGTCCGTAGCCCTTTGCCTTGGCGTCCTTGGTCTGCGCGAACAGATCACGGATATCGGCAAACAGCCCCGTATAGGTTGCGGGGTTGGAGCGCGGCGTTCTGCCGATGGGGCTTTGGTCGATGCAAATGATCTTGTCCAGATGCTCGTCACCCTCCAAGCGGTCGTGCTTGCCGGGGTACGTGATGGCGTTATTGAGTCTGTCCGCCAGCACGGGATGGATAATACCGTTGACTAAGGAGGATTTACCCGAGCCGCTCACGCCCGTGACGCACACAAAGCAGCCAAGCGGTATCTCCACGTCCAGCTTTTTGAGGTTATGCTCCTCTGCACCGTATACGCGCAGGAAATTGCCGTTGCCCGCTCTGCGTTCTGCGGGCACGGGGATGCAGAGTCTGCCCGAAAGATACCCGCCGGTGAGCGAATTTTCATCCTTGGCAACCTCGTCCGGCGTGCCTGCCGCTACGATCTGACCGCCGTGCACGCCCGCTCCGGGGCCTACGTCAATGATATAGTCGGACTGTTGCATAGTTTCCTCGTCGTGCTCGACCACGATGACCGTGTTTCCAAGATCGCGCAGCGTTTTGAGCGTGGCGATCAGCTTGGAGTTATCGCGCGAGTGCAAGCCGATACTGGGCTCGTCCAGAATATACAGCACGCCCGTGAGCGCAGAGCCGATCTGCGTGGCAAGTCTGATGCGCTGTGCTTCACCGCCCGAAAGCGTGCCCGCCTTGCGCCCCAAGGTCAGATAGCCAAGACCTACGCTGACAAGGAAGCCAAGTCGCGCGCGGATCTCCTTGATGATCTCACGCGAGATCACCTCTTCACCGCCCGTAAAGTGCAGCTGCTCGATAAACGCAAGCGCATTCTCTACCGACATGGCGCAAAAATCATGAATATTCAAGCCGCCTACCGTGACAGCCAGTACAACGGGAGAAAGACGCTTGCCGCCGCAGGTGGGACAATCCGATTCCTGCACGAACTGCGTGTAATACTCCTTGCCGAACATGCCGCCGTTCTTCATGCGGCTTTCCACCATATCCAAAATGCCGTGGAAGGTCAGCGTTTGCTCATGGTTCACACCGCCGAAATAGCGGTTGATGCGATACACGCGGTCACCCGTGCCGAACAGCAGCGCATTGAGTGCGCTTGCGCTGTATTCGCGGACAGGCATATCCAAGGTAAAGCCCGCAACTTCACCGACTGCGGCAAACAGCGGGCCGTTCCAGCTATCCTCCTCCAGCGTCTTGAAGCCGTTGACGGCAATCGCACCGCCGCGCAACGACAGCCTCTTATCGGGAATGACCTTGGCGGCAGACACCGTCTGCATTTCACCAAGTCCCGCACACGCGGGGCACGCGCCCGTGGGATTATTAAAGGAAAACATGCGGGGCTCCAGCTCGCCGATGGAAATGCCGTGCTCCTCGCAGGCATAGCTTTGCGAGAAGGAAAGCTCAATGGGGCTACCCTCCCCACGCGGCACGGTCACGATTAAAAGGTGACCTTCTGCCAGGTTCAGCGCGGTTTCCACCGAGTCACCAAGGCGCGAGCGCACGCCCTCCTTGAGCACAAGGCGGTCTACTACGACCTCAATATCGTGCTTTTTATTCTTATCCAGCGAGATGTCCTCACCAAGATCGTACAAGCTGCCGTCAATGCGCACGCGTGCATAACCGCTCTTTTTGGCATCGGTCAGCACCTTTTCGTGCATACCCTTTTGCGCGCGTACGACGGGTGCAAGCACCAAAAAACGCTCGCCCTCGGGCAGCTCGCAGATCTTATCAATGATGGTGTCGGTACTCTGTCTGCGGATCTCTTTACCGCACACGGGGCAGTGCGGCACACCCACACGGGCGTAAAGCAGGCGCAGGTAGTCGTAAATTTCGGTCACCGTACCCACTGTTGAGCGCGGGTTTTTGGAGGTGGTCTTCTGGTCAATGGAGATAGCGGGGCTCAAGCCCTCAATCGTGTCCACGTCGGGCTTGTCCATTTGACCAAGGAACATACGCGCATACGAGGAAAGCGACTCGACAAAGCGTCGATGCCCCTCCGCATACACGGTATCAAATGCCAGCGAGGACTTGCCCGAGCCCGAAAGCCCGGTCAGAATCACCAGCCGATCACGCGGAATCTCCACGTCAACGTTCTTAAGGTTATTGACGCGTGCGCCGCGAATTACGATTTTTTCTTGTTTCATATCTTATCTTTCTTGTGTGTTTATTCTTGTGATGCACCGCTGACGCCAAGTGCCTCTCGCAGCCTTGCAAGCTGCTTCTTGGTCAGGCGCGAGGTCTGACGAATTCTCATTTTGCCATTCTGCAGACGAAACGCAAGCCCGATGCTTTCATATTTTTCCTTGTCCTCTTCAAGCGGATTTCCCTTTTGATCACAAGGGAAAATGCTTTCCAGCTGACCTGCTTCAAAATGTATTGCCGTGCCTTGCGCATCCTTGCCCGCCACGACGATACCGTCCGCGCTGACGCTGACCCCCTCCAAGGCAAGCACAAATGCCTCGTAGGCAGTATACACGGTGAAAAATCCGAAAAACGGCAGCACGATAAAGCCGATCACGTTATCCAAAGCACCTAACAGGTATGCTCCGACCAGCAGCGCAATCTCACCGAGCAGTATCAGCAGCGTCCAGCACAGATACTTGCCGTTGACTAACGGAATGCGCTTTTTCTTTGTTTGCTTCATATCTCTTCTCCTCCTTGAATGCGTTTGATGCGGTCGCGCAGGTACGCAGCCTTTTCAAATTCCAGCTTGGCTGCCGCGCTGCGCATTTCTGCAGTCAGCTCTGCGATCAGCTTGTCCTTTTGCTTGGGACTCATCTTGCCCTTTGCGGTCTGGGCAGCCTTTGTACCCTGCTTGCCGCCCGTGGGCGAAGCCATATCGATAACGTCGCGGATGTCCTTGACGACGGTACGCGGCACAATGCCGTTTGCCTGATTGAAGGCATCCTGCTTCTGTCTGCGTCGCGCGGTCTCTGTAATGGCACTTTGCATGCTTCGCGTGACGGTATCCCCGTACATAATGACCTTGCCCGACGCGTTACGCGCAGCACGTCCGATGGTCTGAATGAGCGAGGTTTCGCCGCGCAAAAAGCCTTCCTTATCGGCATCCAGTATCGCCACCAAAGACACCTCGGGCAAGTCAAGTCCCTCGCGCAAAAGGTTGATGCCCACCAGCACGTCAAACACGCCCATACGCAAGTCGCGAATGATCTCCATGCGCTCCATGGTTTCTACGTTAAAGTGGATATATCGCACGCGCACGCCGTTCTGCTCCAAATAATCGGTCAGATCCTCTGCCATTTTCTTAGTCAGCGTGGTAACTAAGACGCGCTCCTTTTTCTCAACGCGCTCGCGGATCTCGCCAAGCAGATCGTCCACCTGCCCTTCAATCGGGCGCACCTCGACCTCGGGGTCAAGCAAGCCCGTGGGTCTGATCAGCTGCTCGGCAACCACCTCGGCATGCTCCTTTTCATAAGGACCGGGCGTTGCGCTGACAAACACGGCTTGATGAATCTTATCCTCAAATTCCTCAAAATACAAGGGGCGGTTATCGTATGCCGAAGGCAGACGGAAGCCAAAGTCCACCAAGTTTTTCTTTCTTGCGGTATCTCCTCCGCTCATGCCGCGCACCTGCGGTACGGCAACGTGCGATTCATCAATGAACATAATATAATCTTCCGGGAAATAGTCTAACAAGGTATAGGGCGTCGAGCCCGGCTCTCTGCCCGCCAGCACGCGGGAGTAGTTTTCCACGCCCGAGCAAAAGCCCACCTCGCGCAGCATTTCAAGGTCATACTTGGTGCGCTCGGTAATGCGCTGCGCCTCAATCAGCTTGCCCTCGGACTCAAACCACGCGGCTCTGTCCACCATTTCGCGGCGAATCTCTTCAAGCGCAGCGTCGCGCTTTTCGTCGGATACGGCGTAGTGCGTTGCGGGGAAAATGACCGCGTAGGAAAGCACGCGCACCAGCTCGCCCGTGACCGGATTGATGACCGAAATGCGATCAATCTCATCGTCAAAAAACTCAATGCGCAAAAGCTTATCCGAAACGTTGGCGGTCATGATCTCCAAGGTGTCACCGCGCACGCGGAAGCTGTTGCGCACGGGATTTAAGTCATTGCGCGAATAGCTGATGGCTACCAGCTTACGGATCAACTGATCGCGGTCCATGAGCATGCCCGGGCGCAGAGAGATCTGCAGCGTCTGATATTCCACGGGGTCGCCCAGTGTGTAAATACACGATACCGACGCCACGATGATAACGTCACGGCGTTCAAAAAGCGATGAGGTCGCGCTGTGTCGCAGACGGTCGATCTCATCGTTGACCAACGCGTCCTTTTCAATATACATATCCTTACCCGGGATATACGCCTCGGGCTGGTAATAATCGTAGTACGACACAAAAAATTCCACTGCGTTTTCAGGGAAAAATTCGCGCATTTCGGTGCAGACCTGCGCTGCAAGCGTTTTGTTGGGCTCCAGAATCAGCACGGGGCGGTTGCATTTTTCAATAATATTTGCCATGGTAAAGGTCTTACCCGAGCCGGTAACACCCAAAAGTGTCTGATAACGCGCACCGTTTTCCAGTCCCTTGACCAGCTCCTCGATCGCCTGCGGCTGGTCGCCCATGGGCGAAAACGGGCTGTGCAGCTTGAAATTACCCATCATGCTTCTCCTTTCACGTCATAGTATGTCAGTTTAATAGTATAGCACAGTTTTGGGGAAAAGTAAAGATAAAAGATAAAAAAATACGAGGATTGTATTCCCTGTCCGCAATGGCATCGGTCTTGTAATGCGTCCGTCCGTAGGGTGCGACGTCCTCGACGCACCGTCCTGCAGAAGCAATTTCTGTAGGGACAGGCGTCCTCGACTGTCCGTACATACAAAAAATTTCTTTGTGCCTGCCCGGTGCGTCGAGGACGTCGCACCCTACAGATAGACGGTTCGCTTGATCAAAGGCAAAGCCGCGCGTGCGGGGGTGAATCTGACAGTCCCGTCAAAAAAGGACAGGAGGCACAACGTACCTTCTGTCCTCTTTAAAGATTAATGATGATTGACTCTGCTGCTAAACGCAACTTTCAGGCTGAAAATGCATGAAATCCCCTCAGATTCATCATATCCGAGCATCTACTCTGTTACCAAGTGCTTGCTCGTTATCGAAGCTGTAAGCAATGTTTTCGGCAGCCTTTTTTGCAAGCAGCCAAGAGAGCTCATTGTCCGTCTTCGCCGGGTCAAAGGCTGCTCCGCCATATCGTAGAATCACATCCGCATTGTCCTTTTCTTCGGAATATTCAATTGTCACCAGCATCTCAAAAGGATCTTTCATTTGAGGAAGGAGAATTTGCACGCACATTTCTTCGACAAACGCTTGAATGTTATATATCGTCCGCTGTGAAATGCGATGCTTGCGTCCAAATTCTTCAATTTGCGTATTCAATCCAATAAAATCAAAGTCATGGGAGGTAATCGAATACTCAAGCACCTTCAAATGACAAATAAACTGACGAGTACGCTCCTTCTGCGGATTGTCAAAGATCTGCTCGGGAGTACCGTCCTCGTAGATACCGCCCTGGTCCATATAGAATACACGGTTGCAGATCTCGCGTGCAAACTTCATCTCATGCGTCACAATAATCATCGTCGTTCCCTGCTTGGCAAGGTCGCGAATGACCGCTTGCACCTCGCCGATCATTGTTGGGTCAAGCGCAGAGGTCGGCTCATCAAAGAGAATGATTTCCGGCTCCATGGCAAGCGTGCGGGCGATGGCGATACGCTGCTTCTGCCCCCCCGACATGACGTCGGGATAATCGAACGCTTTATCTCCAAGTCCTACCTTGCGAAGCAACTCCATTCCCCTATCATACGCCTCCTGCCTGGATAGTCCCAAAAGGTCCATAGGTGCCGCCATAATATTTTCAATCACCGTCATATGCGGAAACAAATTGAAGTGCTGGAACACCATACCCATTTTTCTTCGGATACGTGCTACGTCGCTGCCCTTGGCAGTAATTTCCTCACCGTTAATAATAACCTTACCCGAAGTAGGTTTTTCAAGCAGGTTGATACAACGGATCAGTGTTGATTTGCCTGTACCAGAGGGCCCGATAACCGAAATAATGTCGCCTTTATGAATCTCCACGTTCACGTCCTTAAGCGGAACTGTCGTGGGATATTCTTTTCTAAGATGTTCAATGCGGATCATACGGTCTTCACCCCTTTCAAAACGCTTTCTTTGCTGCGGCGTTTCGGTTCAAAACGCAATCTTACAAGTCTCAGAAGCAGTGAAACTCCCCAAGTCAACAAGAAGTAGATCACTGCAGTTGCAATCAGCGGGAAGAACGCCTCGTATGTATTACTTCTGATAATATCTCCCATCTTGGTCAGATCGTTGACCGCAATATAGCCAACAACCGCCGTTGCCTTTACAAGTTCAACCGCCTGACCGCAGTAAGAAGGCATGAAAATTCTCATTGCCTGCGGGAAAATAATACGGAAGAACGTCTTATTCTTTGTGTATCCCAACGCATACGCCGCCTCGGTCTGGCCACGATCAACACTGTTCACCGATACCGTCATATGGTCATAAACAAAAGCACCAAAGGTCAGCGTAAAGCCCAAGATTGCCACCAGAATACCGCTCATATCCCGAACGCTTCCGAATATCACGTAGAAAAGAATCATCAGGATAACGACTACAGGCGTACCTGCAATAATTCTTGAATACACCTTGGTTAATCCCTTAGTCAGTTTTTGCAAAATTTTGACGTCAGATCGACTGAGCATATACAAGCCAAAGCCCAGCAAGCTACCTGCAACCACGGAGCAAAGGCTGATGAGCATTGTAACGCCGATACCTTCCACGATCAGCTTCCAACGCTCCTCGCGGATAAACGTTTTTTCAAAGCTTTGCTTTACGTCATCCCAAAAGCTTGACTCGGACTGCGCAACAGCGACGTCACTTATTACCATAACGACGTCAACGGTAAGATAACTTTCCGAGAAATCCACGCTTTCGGCTCGCTCTTCGGTAATAGTCATACCTCCGCATCCGATGTCATATCTGCCTGATACCACTCCGGGAAGAATTGCATCAAACGCCATCGTATGAAATTCGAGATTATATCCGTATTCCATGGCAAAGTGTTGTAAAACTTCAACTTCATAGCCGGTAACATCGCCGTTTCTCATATAGCAGAGGGGCTTGAGGTCGGGAGATACAGCCACCTTCAGCGTACCGTTCTCCCCGCTTAAGCTATTATGATCAAAAAGCTCGGTCGGCTCTGTTTTTCCTATCCATTTTTGATTGAGCTGATCCAACAAGCCGTTTGCTTTGGCATTACTGAGAAATGTATTCAGCTGTTCACGTACGGTCTCAGAATTTGCGGAGTCTTTTTGAAAGATATATCCTGCCTCCGTTTGATCTATCACTTCATCAACCGTGTCAATTTTTGCGCCCTCCCAAAGAGCCGCGCTAACGTATGTATTTTCTGCGAGGAAGCCGTCAATCTTACCGCTTTCAACCGACATAATCATATCGGTAAGGAGATTGAAATATTTGCGCTCTGCATTCGGGAAAAGATTCTTTGCATAATCGTCATAGACAGTTCCCGTAAGAACACCTATCTTTGCATTTTCAAAGTCCGAAAGAGCCTTTTTGCTGTTATCGGAATCATTACCAATCACCGCCATTACGATAGGGCTGGTGTAATATGGCTCAGAAAAAAGCACGCTCTCCTTGCGTTCCTCCGTAACGGTAATGCCGCTTAACGCAATATCGAATTTTTCCGCTTTCAGTCCGGGCAATATAGCAGGAAATGACACACTTTGGATATCCAATGAATAGCCGTATTCCATAGCAAATTTATAGATGAAATCGAGATCAAATCCACAGAATCCCTCCTCCTTCAGATAGGAAAAAGGGATACTTTCCGAATCAGTAGCTACACGTAAAACGCCGTTCTCACCACTGAGCTTGGAAAAATCCATAGCCTGAATTGTCGGTTCGTTTTCAGAAAACCATTTGTTTTCCAAAGACTCTAACCAACCGTTTTCGGTTTGCTTTTGGATAAACTCGTCCATTTGCGCTTTCAGCTCAGTACCGCTTTGCGGAAACGCTGCTGCATATTGCGTTTCCGGCATTTCCATCTCTATACAAGAGAGATCGTCGTTTCCCCAACGCGCAGCAGTATAGAACGCCTTGTCTAACAAAATGCCGTCCACTTTATTCTGTCTCAAAGCGAGAAACAGATCAGGCAAGACTCCGTAGTAGCATCGCTGAGCACCGGGTAAATATTCTTTTGCCAGAACGTCAAATGACGATCCAAGCAAAATACCTATCTTTGCATTTTCAAAATCTTCCATGCTTTGAAAGCTTGGCTTTTTTTCATCGTTACAGCCCGTCAATGCACCTGTGATGATAACCATCAAGACAAGCACTGACAATAGCTTTTTCATTTTTATCATTGTTTTGTTTCTCCTTTTCCGGCAGAAAATTTTAACCACTCTCACTTTACTTATCAGTCCGACTTGATGATGCTTCAAGTACGACTGCAATGATTTGATCGAAAGAGTTCTGTTTTTCCTCGGCTGTCATTTTTTCACCTGTAATCAGGCATTCTAAAATCGTAATCAGTTCTTTCTAAAATAATGTCTATTATATCATATTTCTCGGAATATTTCAATAGCTTTTTCGCAACAGATTTGACTTTTGGTATCAGATTGCAAAAAATCGGCAACCGCAGAAATATTTGTGCGATTCGGAATTACAGAAACGAGGAAGACTCCGGATATTTTTGTTCACTTCCCCGGTGCAAACCTTGCACGAGCGGCAGAGCCGCGCGTGCGGGGTGCACGTAGGGGCGACTGAACGAACCGCC
>JAFNZX010000096.1 GCA_017382615.1 Clostridia bacterium
AATACTTGCCGTTTACCACGTGTACCTCGGGTGCCCAGTTCTGCTTGACGAAATCCTCGGGCACGATCACGGTGGGAGATACCTCGGAGCGGTTCCATGCACCGTCAAGTCGCCCGCTTTTGTTAACGTAGCATTGCCAGCCTGTGCCGTACGCATAATAAATGCCGTCCTTGACCACAACGTAAGGATCGCGCAGCTTGGTTACGTGCGTTTCAATGATCATATTTTGTCACCTCTTTGATAGATTTTGACGCTTTGCACACCGCTTTTCATAATCAGTGCGCGCAAAGCGGGGGAACACAGAATGCTTCTTTTGAAGGTCTTGCCGTACAGCTTGCACCGTAAGCGACGCGTTGCCTTGCGATAGGCGCGGGCGACGTCTTTTTTGGTAAAGGCTTCTGCCAGCATGCGCCCCGAGAGCATGGCGGAGCTGATGCCCTCAAACGAGCTTGCGCTGATCAGCCCCGCAGCCTCACCGACAAGGTAGACGCCGTCCTTGCCCGTGACAAAATCGCGCATGCGGCGGGGAGAGCACACCTGGCAAGCCTCGGTTTTGATCGGCTTGCCAAGACGCACGCCAAGGTGTTCTTCAAGCCGCGCCTTTTGCGCCTCAAAGGCAGCGCGGCTGTGGGATTTGGCAAACGCACCGCCAAAGATGGTGCAATCATCCTTGCGGATCAGCCACGAGCAGGAGTCGCTTGTTTTGGGGTCGAAAATGCAGGCGTAGGCAGGAATGCATGGATCGCTGCCTCTAAACCATTGCTGAACAGATACGTATTTATAGGGCTGCTCCCGGAAAAATTGCCGCCGCACGATCGAGGAAGCCCCGTCTGCGCCAACCAACGCGTGCGCGCGGTACGTATGCTCGCCGTCCTTGGTCTGTACGTGCAAAACAAACCCGTTTTCTCGTCTGATCTTTGTGCATCTGCCGCTTGCAATCTGCACGCTGTCCGGCACGAGCGAGAGCAGCCAGCGGTCAAAGCACAGCCTGTCCATATTCAGATAATGGCGTTGATAAAGACGCGTAATGCTTGCGCCAAGGTCAATGGTGTGCACCGAAAAGATCTGCGGATCGGCAAGCACCGCATTTGGCAGCGTCAGCTCAAATTCCGCCAGCACCTTTTGCGCGTCGGGCGAGAGCAAGCCCCCGCAGGGCTTGGCGTTTTGGTCTGTCTGACCGTCAATGAGCAAAATACGCATGCTCGGTCTGCGCACGTATAGCTCGCGTGCGAAGGTCGCGCCCGCGGGCCCTGCACCTATGATGGCGACGTCGTAGTAGTTTTCCATATATTACATCGTTTTTTGATAGTGGTCGGGGTCTTGATCCACTCTGTAGTTGGGATCTGTCGGATGAATGCCGTTCATGACTTGCATGACGTGGTAAGCGCGCGCCTGCAAGTCCTTTGCCGCCTCGGCAGGGGACAAGGACTTATCGTAAAACAGCGGCTCGCCCACGTGCAGATCGACCTGCGGCTTTTTGGTAAACAGCTTGGTCAGCCCCTTACGAGGACGGAAGGACATGGTCAAGGGCACGATCGGGCGGTCGTACTTGACCGCATACTTGAATACCGCAGGCTTGAAGGGGCGGATGTCGGGGTAGAACAGCCACATCGATCCCTCGGGGT
>JAFNZX010000097.1 GCA_017382615.1 Clostridia bacterium
AGCGATGAATGCAACAGAGTTGAAAAAGAGTTTGATGCGCCCGTTATGCAGCTCGATTTTTGTGTTGACCTGCCGTGGTTGACAGATAAAAAATTCCCGGAAGAGCTTTCGTTTATCTTATAAATTTGTCGCGGATTTTGGTAGTCCATAGGGGCGACCTGTGGTCGCCCGCGGGCGCACGCAGTGCGCCCCTACGCATGTTTTCCGCAACGGTTGACTTTGTTTCCGCGCAGCGTGCTTGATTGTCGCGAGCTTGTTTGCTATAATAGAATCAATAGGATGGGAAAAATCTCTTACTAAATAAAATTATAATCAGCCGACGCGCACGAAAAATCCCGCTGATTTACGTACTGTGGCCGGCGAAAAGGAACATGACAAAAGGAAAACAGATGAAGATTACACTTGCCGAGAACATCAAAAAAATGCGCACCGAAAAGAGCTTGACGCAAAGCGATCTTGCCGAGGCTCTTTCGGTCACGCCGCAGTCCGTCAGCCGATGGGAAAACGGGCTGGCTTATCCCGACACGCAGCTGCTGCCCGAGATTGCACGCTATTTCGGCGTGACGTTGGATGAGCTGATGATGGGGGAACAACCGTCTTTTGCGAAATTACTTCAGGAGTACAACGAAATCCAACGTAAGCTGCAGGAGCACCCCGGCGATTTTATTCTGATGAGTGAATTGTGCGGCGTTTTGGGCGAGATTGCAGAAAAATCGGATAGCCCTAATTGGTTGGGCTTGTATTTTCATAGTCTGGTCAATAAAAAGAGCCGCTTCTATATCGAAACGGGTGAGACCGAGGTGGAGCGCGCACGAAATATCATTCGTGAACGCTTGAAAACAGCCGAGAGAGACGAGCGGTATGCATTGCTTCGGTGGGTGATCGAAGCCGAGGAAGAGGGAAAGCTGAATCTTTGGAAGGGGTACGTGCCCGCTTCCTGGCGTGGTCACGAGTTTTTATGGGATGATTTTCTCTTGTCGCGTTATGCGTCACGTGGGGACGTCAAGAGATGGGAGCATCAGCGTCAGATCGCGGTGTACAGGCAAGTGTGCAGAGCACTGCGGCTTTTGATCAGTTGCGTTCCCAACGTGCCCATGGAACAGCGCACCATGCCGTGGCGATTGCCCTTGCAGAGTGTGGAGAATTGCGAGAAGGCTATGGAACTGCTGAATACGTTTTCCGCAAGAGCGGATGACGTATTTTTGGTGTATCGCGTGGTGATCGAGACGGATTATGCGGGCGCATTGTTTGCCGCGGGGCAAAAGGAGCGCGGATACCGCATGCTGGAGGAATGCAAGCAGCACTCCGCGCTGATGTGGGAAAAGGTCGATCAGGCTGCCGTGCTGCGCGGTTCTGTGCCCGCGCTTTGTGAGATAGAGGAAACGTATCACTATCATTTCGTCATGGGCGTCAGCAACAGCGGCATGGTAGGAAACGTGTTCGGGGTTCACGATCGTGCCGAGTTTGATTCGGTCAGAGAGGAAGAGCGGTTTCGTGAGCTGATCTCCGAAATGGCACACGTTCATTTCAACAGCTATTTTTGGGGGAGAAACGTCACGATCCATGAGATCCCCGATTTTGAGCAAACGTTTGCGCCCATGATCAAGGTCGCGCTGGATCAGTTGAGAATGTCAAAGTGTAACATGAAAACGCAGGCGACCGTGTTCTGTACCGTGCAGGGCAACACCTACTTTGTCATTGAGCCGGATGCAAAGCAGGAGCAGCCCAAGACCCTGCAGCTCCTGAGGGAGCTTGACGAGAAGGGCGAGCGGTGCATTACGCGCTGCGTGAGTCTGTGGTGGGAAATGGGCGGCGAGGTCGATCTGCCGTCCTATGCCGTCAGAGAAGCCATGGTCAAATTGCATCCCGACAATCGCAAGACCTCGATTTTGGTGAGCGTGGGCAAGGGCTTTGACGTGCAAGAGCTTGGCGGTATGATGTAAGAATGACGGGGCGTGGGGGAACGCAGACTGAAATTTTTAGTACGGAGGGAGAGTTATCATGTACCAAACCATCAAAACCCCCGAGGACGTTCGGGTATTTCTTGAAAAAACCAATTCTCTGCACGACGGGTACATCCTCAGCGTGCAATATTCGCACAACGGCATCACGGCAAGTGAAAATCGCGTAGACTTTGAACCCGACAAAACCAAGCTGACGTTGCAAATACTGGTCACCAGCATTTGGAACGCTGTTGTGGAGATCGAATTTGAGGATTTGTACAAGTGGCAGATCAAAGGCGCAGATGGGGATATTTTCCATACCTCGATTACCTTTGACCAAAATCGTTGGATCGTGTGGGCGGACGACGCGTTTGTGGATATGGAGCAAATCAAGCATGGCTCGTACGTGATCGCACGGTCCATGAAGTGGCGGATTTTGGAGTATACTTAATGATAATAAGCAGAACGCTCGCGCGCGTATGGAAGCATTTCAATTTTGTTTGTGCAAAGATGTAAACTTAAATGACTGGAGGATTGAATGAACACCCGGAACAGTTGCTATACGTATTTCAAAATAAACGGAAACTTTCATCCGGACGTTGTTACCGAGCTGCTTCAGCTTACTCCCGAAAAGACATGGAAGATTGGCGATTTGCGACCTAACGGAACCAAATTCGATTTTGCTCACTGGGAAATTGGTAGATGTACGGAATATGACGTCCATGTAGAAAATCAAATGAGAAAAACGATTGCCGTCTTGCAAGATAAGATTTCATTGCTCAATCAAATCAGACAGGAATATGATGTCCGTTTCTTTTTGGTAATCGTTCCGTATATATACGTAGATGATATCAATCCGTGCCTTGCCCCATCGCTTGATGTGATGGATTTTTGTTGTGCAACCAATACCGAAATTGATCTAGATATGTATCTTCATAATGCGGAGAAGCAATTGATTTTTCGTTATTTGAGGGAAAAAGCAGAAAGCTTGACAATTGGGGCAGACGGTGATCAAAACGTAAAGTTTCTCTTTGCTTCGGTGATGCTCGGAATGCTTGAGTTGATTGAAAAAGGCAAGATTTCCAATACCGATGCAGCCATGGTGTTTGCTCTGCCGATCATGCGCAGAACAGGGGAAGACACCATGATGCATCGTATCTGCTCTATGGTGGAGGAGCTTGATACGTATCCACCGACAAGACGCGCAGAGGAAATCGAGAAGATACGAACATTTTGCTATGAAATGATGGCGGATTATAGCCACACAGACAATGAAAAAATTTCATTTGAAATTCAGCATGGAGTTAGAATGTTATGAAAGCATACGCAAGAATTACGGATCATAAAGGGAATGAGCAGGAAATTGAACTCAACGAGCTTGCTATTTTTGCAAATTGCGAGGAAATACAAGAGCTGATCGAGTTTCTGACTTACGTCAAAGCGGATCATTTGGTGCAGCATCGGCATAACCTGATTGCGGTAACGCATAACCACTTCAATATGTGGAAAGGCGAGCAAACGGGAAACCTCGATCTGCAGATTTGGTCAACGTCGGACGATTGCTCAAAATCAAATGATGCAAACCAATAGGAGGTAAGGCATGGAAAGAAAAGAACTATTAGCGATTGCGGAGCAATTTGCCGCATACGACGTGCGGATAGACGACGAGAAGGAATGCTTTGAGATTTTGAATCCGTTCCACAAGGATTCTATCCTTGTGGAGAGTGAGGGCGTCTTTCAGAGTGGGCCGTATATCGTGTGCTATTCCTTCTTCCATATTCATCTCGAAACGGTGGAGCAGGTGGTGGCATACGTGCATGACATTTTGGAGGGCAGGAGGGTCATCATCGAATTTTGCAAGAATGGTAACTGGAGCATGCGCGCGGATCTGGACCCGCAGGAGTTGCGGGAGTTGTCATATACCAGGTTGGCGAAGCGCCTGGGCTGCGATGGCTCGCCCGAGTCTTACCGCCCTTCGCGTCTGATCGACTTTGCAGACTCCTTCTGCGTCCGCGGCTGGGCGCAGGATGCCGATTTTGACGCGGTGCTTGTAAGGGACGAGCAGGGCAACGTGACCATTCAAATCAATTCCGCATCTTGACTTTTTCCCCTGAGCGTGCTACAATAGTCGTATAAAACGACCCGAGTTTTGATATTGGAGGATGCGGATATGATGACAACGTTACCGTGGAAGTATAATTGGGAGCTGATCAAGCAGATCGAGCCTGCGCTGCGCTACAAGGACGGCGAGGATTTTGCGGCGTGGCAGATCAAGGCGCGCGCAAAGCTTGCGGAGCTGCTGGGGCTTGACAATATGATAAAGGCGGATGAGGATCTCTTTACGATAGAATATCAAAAAGAGACCGATGCATATACCGAATACCGCTTCACCTTACAAAGTGAGCCGGGGTACATTTTTCCCTGCGTGATGCGCGTGCCGCACGGCATAGAGGGCAAGATGCCCGTCATGCTGACGCTGCAGGGACATTCTACCGGTATGCATATTTCGCTTGGAGAGGCAGTATTCCCGGGAGACGAGCATCTGATTTCGGGCGGTGACCGCGATTTTGTGGTGCGCGCAATCCAAGAGGGCTGCATAGGCGTTGCCATCGAGCAGCGCAATTTTGGTGAGTGCGGCTGCAACCCCAAAACGGGCTCACCCGACTGCCACGTTTCCAGCATGAACGCCATTCTCAACGGCAGAACCACCATTGGCGAGCGCGTGATGGACACCATGTGCGTGATTGACGCGCTGCTGACGCATTTTGACATTGTTGATCCCGATCGCATTATGCTCATGGGCAACTCGGGCGGCGGCACGGCAACCTTTTACACAGCAGCAATGGATGAGCGCATTTGTCTTGCCATGCCGTCCTGCGCGGTTTGCACCTATAAGCATTCCATTGCCGCAATGCCGCATTGCGTTTGCAACTTTGTGCCTGGCATTGTCAAGCAGTTTGATATGGGCGATATCAGCGGCTTGATTGCACCGCGTAAGTTAGTCGTCGTCAACGGCAGAGAGGACGATATTTTCCCTGACGAGGGCGTGCGCGAGACGTTTGAGATCACAAAGCGGATGTATGCGGCAGCGGGCGTGCCCGATGCTTGCGCTTTGGTAACGGGAGAGGGCGGTCACCGCTTTTATGCCGATCCCGCTTGGCGCGTTGTTCACGAAATGATTTAAAAACTCAGCGATGGGGCTTGATCTTTTCAGCCTCATCGCTTTGTTCTTTGCTGCCCAAAAAGGACTTGACACACGCGCGCATACGTGGTACAATATACTTTTGTAAGGTCTTTTTTGGAGGTGCGAAATGGTAACAAAGGCATATTTTAACGGACAGATCGGCAACTATGACGAGATGACAATTCCGCTGTCGGACAGATCCGTATTTTTCGGTGACGCGGTGTACGATGCCGTGCTGGTGCTTGGCGGCAAGCCCTTTGCGCTGGAATTGCACCTTGACAGACTGTACAACAGCTGCGCGCTGACCGATATCGCATTTACCATGCCGCGCAAGCAGCTGGGTAGCGAGATCGACCGTCTGCTTGCCGCTGCCGAGGGTGACGCGCATATGTTATATTTACAGGTGACGCGCGGTGCTGCGCCCCGCAAGCACGAATATCCCGAGGGGGTCGCGCCCAATCTGATCATGTTTGTAAAGCCGGTCGCGGTAGCTCCCAAGGATAAGCGGGTGTCGCTGATCAGCCTGGAGGACTTGCGTTTTCAGTATTGCAACATCAAGACCACCAACCTCATGCCCAACGTGTTTGCGTCCGAAAAGGCAACGCGTGCGGGGGCTGACGAGGTGCTTTGGCACAGAGGCGAGCGCGTGACCGAGGCGGCGCACAGCTCGATTCTGATGATCAAGGATGGCGCGGTGATCATGCCGCCGCTGGACGAATACGTGCTGCCCGGCATTACCAGACGTGTGCTGCACGACGTGTGCAATCAAAACGGCATTCCCGTTTCGGTGCGCACCTTTACCGTGGACGAGATCATGCACGCGGACGAGGTCATTCTGTGCAGTACGACCAAGAACGTGCTCTACGTGTATGACATTGACGGCACTCCCGTCGGCGGCAAGGATCAGACCTTGGCGCATAAGCTGCAGGAGCTGTTTTTGGACGAGGTGTATCGTCAAACAGGCGTGCGGGTTTGATAAAACAGAAAAAAGGTCGCGCTATCGGGCTGACAAATTAGCGGTAAATAGGGGCAAAAATCAAGGACTGTATCGTTTTGATGCAGTCCTTGATTGCTTTTTTATGAATAGTTGCCGCAGGAGCGGACGACCGATGGTCGCCCCTACGGCTGTTTTTGTTGGGGTTTTAGGTATTAAAACCACAGCGCAGACACTTGTAGGGG
>JAFNZX010000098.1 GCA_017382615.1 Clostridia bacterium
CGTATTCTGCTCTTGGCAAAGCAGTAAATTCCTTGAGAGACGCCTTAATAAATCCGCGCTCGACAAGCACGCGCTGCACGGCTGCCGCATCAGACTTGTGGCAGACGAGCGCAACGTATTCTCCATCGTCATCCGAGAACACGCCCTCAATCTCAGCGCAATACTCCGCAAGCGCATCGCGCACGTCCCTGAGCTTGGTCTTGGCAGGCAGCACGCCCAGCAAGATTTCGCAGCTGCGTGTTGCGTCAAGCTCCAGCGGCAAACTGTAAGTCAACCACGGTGCTAAGGTATGCATGCGCCCTTCCAGCACCGTAATTTCCGCTGCGCATTCGTGCTTGCGCTGCTTGGTTTCAAGCGTTTGCTGTACGACCTCGGTTGCCTTGTCGTACCGCTCCGCCATAAATTTTTCAATATCCAGCTGATTTCTGGTTTGTACAAAGCCTTTTCGGGAAGAATACCTGGCAAGCATCTCCAAGGCATCGGTCACCGCGCCCAGCCGCCGCTCGGCAGCCGCCCTTTGCGCGTCGCACGCAACTCTCTCAAGCTGCAGCTCCGGATCGTCCACCTGCCGCACCTGCACGCAACGCAAGCGCATCAGGCGACGGATCAGTGCATCCTCCTGCCCCCTTGGTGCAAACACAGTCAGCTTTCGCATCGTGCTTACTGACATTGTTCTTTTATCCCCCAAACAATGGCCTTGACAGCCTCTTCCATATGGAATTCTGCCAGCTTATTCATGCGCTCCGCTTCCTTTTGGGCACTTTCGCTGCTGCGGCGCAAGATCTCCTCGCTTTGTGCGCGCATCTCGTCAAGCATTTGGCGCAGCCTCTGCGAGGTCTCTGCCTCCAGCTGCTCGCGATCCTGCTTGCTTTGCTGCTCAGTCTCGGCAAACATCGCCTTGGCTCTTTGGTTGGCAGCCTCCACGATCTCGCGCGCCTTTTCTTCCGCATCCGTGATCTTGCGGATTGATTCCTTTGACAAAGGTTTCACCGTCCTTTTTCGTGTGATTTCAAAAATGATCAACAATCATTTCAACATTGACCCACTATAAGAGATATTGTACCACATTTGTTATATAAATGCAAGTATTTTTGATTATTTTTTGCATTTCCGGTGATGTTTTGATTTCGTTTCTTTTATGTTTTTGCAAGCGCGGGCACGTATTCCTGCGCGGCGCTTCCCTTTCGCGGCACGAAATCGACTGCAATGCCCGTATGATACTCGGCATAGCCGTCCGCACCCGCGTTATGATACAGCACCACGCCGTCCTCGGCAATCCACAGCCCCTCGGGTCGCTTGCCCCCTACACGCAGCGTGCGCAGCTCGGGCACGCTTGATAAAAACGCCTTGGGCGGTATGATCACACCGCGCACCATATCCCACACGTCGGCATTACGGTGGCAGACGGGGTATTCCCCCATGACGCCGCTATCCCTGACGCTGTCAATGACCACCGATACAAATCGCTCCCGCTGCCACACCACGCGCACGTCCATATGGCAGACCATGGGGCGAAACCCAAACATCCTGTCCGATTTTTTTGCCGTATATTTCTCGCGCAGGATCTTGCCCTGCTTGTGCTCCGCCCAGGCAAGATACGCCTCTGCTGCATTTTTATAGCATTCGTTAAAGCGTTCGTGCCCTTCTTCATTGCTCTGCACGTAGCTTGCCCTGGCACGCAGCACGCATGCACCGCTCTGCATGACTCTGATCTGTCCTGTTTTTTGTCCGAAATTCATGCGATCACCCCTTTTTATTAAAGATGTATTCGCAGAATTGAGGAAATATGAAGGCGGCGGCGCAAATGCGCCGCCGCAAGGCATGTTTATATTATTTTCCGTTTTCCCAATTATCACCGTACCCGGGCACAACGTTGCCGATATCATCCTCGGAGAAATTACCCTGTGCGTAACGCAGCACGAAGTCAATTACCTCCTGCTCGGTCACGTAGTCCTTGCCGGCAAACTCTTGGCTGATGGCGGATGCCACCTCGTCAATGACCTCTGTGCCAACGTCTGCTTGAATGCCCTGCTCGCTCATGAAGTCCTGTACCACCTCGGTCAGCTCCTGCGTAAGCATATCAGGCTGATCCTTATACGCATTGATGGCGTCGGTCAGTTCACCCGTCAGCTCAACGTTGCCCATATCCAAGGATTGCGTCACAGCGCGGATGCAAAGCATTCGTATCTCTGCTGCCATGGGGGCTAAATGCTCGTTGGACTCAAAAATTGCAACCAGCTCCTTGATCAGATCAGGATTCTTTCCCAAAACGTCCACCATCTGCTCAGACTCCTTGTGGCTGCCGAAAAATCCGCTCTCGACCAAAAGGTCCAGCATATCCACCAGTGTCTCAAGGTCGGCTACCAGCGTCTCACCGTCCACCGTGGCAAGAATCTCCAAAAGCACGTCCAAGGTAGGATTCAGCAGCTCGCCCACATCGGGACGATTTATGCCGAACATATCTCTGCCGTACGCCCAGTTATCGCACATTTCCGAGATAAAGGTTGCCGCCAGCTCAGGCATCAGTGCCGATTCCCCCAGAGTTTCTACAATGCCGTGCAGCCCCGCCACACTTTTCTCGTCCATGTGGCTGACCTCGGTGGAAAGGAACTTACCGCTGCTGCGCAGCAGCTTGATGCCGACGATTGCCTCTGACTCCAGCCCGAACTCCCCCTTGCCGTAAGCAGTTTCTGTCATGTGATTGAACATTGGTCTGCCAAGCGTACCGTAGGTCGCCTTCAAAAACCAATTGCCGGTCGCGGGCTTGACGTAATCGCTCATGGCAAAATATATGATCTCCCCTGCAGAGCTTCCCTCGCGGGAATATGCCGAGGTATCAATCTCTGAAAAATACTCATCCGATACGTTTACGGCAAGATTTACATACCCGTTGAGCGGCAGCAGCAGGATCGCCAGAAGCAGCGCACCGTTCAGCACGCCCAGCACGCCTCCGCAAATGCGCGACCAAAGAGGAATATGACGCTTGACCTTGATCTTATTCCCGTCCTCATCCACCGCTTTTTTCTTTGGACGATAGACAAACGTCAGGATAAAGCCAATGATTGCGCGGAAGATTGTAAAGAACAAAAGGAACAAAAACGGCGTGATAAGCACACCCAAAAACAGAGGTAGCAGCGCAACCAATCCTTCCACCTCGGCAAGCTCCCGCTCCACGTCACCCAGACCGACAAGACGCAGGATCAGCATAGCCAGCGGATAGATATAGTCACGCGCAATCGTGGTAAAATCGCGGGATAAAAAGCAAGCCAAAAACGCGCTGAGCACCAGATTGCCCGTGGTCATGGCAGCCTTGATGATGCCTCTGCGTGCTCCTCGCTGCGCAAAATACAGCCCTAAAATCACAAGCAAGACCGTGATTACAATCGAAACGATTTGTCCGACGTTCATATGCGTTCTCCTTTCGGTAACGGTTACAGTATCTATATTTTACACCAAGACGCAATATTTGTCAAGGCGCAAAAAAGCGCACGCCCATAGGGCTGATAAATTAGCGGAGAAATAATCAAATACCATTGCTTTCAAATAGTAATTGCCGCAGGCGCTGGCGATCACATATTTCGGCTATGCCGAAATTCTCGCCCCTACATTGTCCGTTGGGATTTTAATTATCCAAGCCCCCGAGTGACTGTAGGGGCGATCATTGATCGTCCGCAC
>JAFNZX010000099.1 GCA_017382615.1 Clostridia bacterium
GACCAATGGTCGCCCCTACAGTGTCCGAATTTACCAAAAAGAACGGAGGGGGGGTACTCACATAATATCCCGAGATGCGCGGGCGGATATGGACGCCTGTCCCTACAAACCCTCTTTTTTTATTTTTTCGGACAGTCGAGGACGCCTGTCCCTACAAACTCCCTTTTTTTATTTTCTTCTAAATTCTTTATTCTTTTTCTTCTCATCGGTTAACCTCTTTTGAACCCCGCCACTATGGCGGGGTTTTCGTCTTACAAGAAATCCGCCAACGGCAAATAAGCCGTTGGCGGATGATTTTATTTTATGGGGAAAATCAGTTACCCTGTGCTGCTGCCTCAACCAAAGCACCCAGCTTTGCGCGCAGCGCATAGAACTGCTCCTGATCGGTATTGTACGCGCCGACACCGGTGGTCCACTGATTGATGATCGCGTCCACAACGTCCTTGCCGTACTTCTCTTCGAGAATGGTCAGGTACTCGTAGTCCTCGATACCGTCACGGATGCACTCAAGGCGCACGCAGCCAACGGGCTCGGGCTGTGCGAAATACGCACCGCTGTACAGCAGAATACCGTTACTGTAGCAGTTGACGTCCTGATCAGCATTGACCTCGTGCAGAGCATCCATGCCGAAATAGAACTCGTCCGCGGTGGGCACGTACCACTTGGTCATGCCGTTATCCCAGTCGTTCACCAGGTAATAGAGGAATCCGTCCACGTTGTACAGCTTCTGCTGCCAGAACAAGGTGCGCACGTTGACAGCATCGGTATTGATGGTCAGCGTGATCTCGGGATCTGCGGGGCGTCTGGTTACGTACCACCACAGCTCGTCACCGTTCTGCTGCTCTTGCCACATACGGTCTCTGAACGTGCCCAGCTTTTGCTCGGTAATAATCGAGCAGCCGTAGGTCAGATCGCGGTCATGATACCACTCCGCAAAGGTGTTGTAGAAGAAGGTCTTGGGGCACCATACGTTGACGTAATCTGCAACGTAGGAGAAGAAGTCGCCGCCGGGCACGCTGTAGTTGACGTGCATGGGGGTGATCAGCTTATAGCCGGGGAAATGCTCGGAGAGCAGCTTGCCGTAATTCTTGATATCGTCCAATCTGCCCACGTTGAGCGGCTCGTCAACGGGATAGAAGTATGCCTTTGCCAGCCATTCGGGGTTCTGCGACAGCACGCTGTACGCATTTGCCACGTTGGAGGCGTTGAGCTCCTTGGACCAACCGAGAGGCTGGAATGCAACCACTCTGGGATTATTGACGTAATCCATGATGCCGTTTGCAGAGAAGGAACCGTTCTCATTATCAAAGGGCAGGCTATACGCGCAAACGCGGTTTTCCAAGAGGTAATCGTAGTACGTGGTGGGCAGGTTCTTGCCTGCTGCGTTGGTCAGAATGCCGCCGTAATCGTAATAGGAAACGTAAACGTTGAAGGCACTCAAATCCATGAGCGTCTTGCAGGAGGTTGCCTCGGGCAGCTCAAAGTTCCAGACGTACGCAAACAAGGTCACCTTCTTGACCTCCTTGCCGTCCTTATCCACGACGCGCAAGGTTGCGGTGTATTCACCGGGCTTGGTGTCAAGCTCGGTGGTCGCCTTGACGACAAAGGTCTGGTTTTCGCCACCCTTGATATCAAAGCCGTTATACTTCTGCAGCACGGGAATCTGTGCACCTGCCGCGTTACCGCCGTTTGCCCAGTCTACAAATGCCTGATTGGGATCGTAGGAAACGGGGGGCAGTGCCTCGATGACGCGCTCGCCCTCTACGTTGAAGTAGTAGCCCCAGAACAGCTCGGTATACAGCGTGTCTCCCGATTCGTTTGCAAAATCGGACACGTAGACCTTCAGACCCTCAACGTCATTCTGTGCAGCTAAGATGAACTGCAGACCCTCAATCTCGTTCTTTGCGAGCTGAATCTGATACTTGAGCTTGCCTGTGGAGGTATTGTTATTCTGAGGAGTACGGTTATACATGTTTGCAAACCAATAAGAGAGATTTGCATCCTCGTGCTCCGCAGCCTCGGGCGTATAGGTATCAAACTTGGTGGTGGGCATGGTCACAGAGCCAAGCAGCTGCTCTGCCTCTGCCTTAGCCTGGTCGTTTGCGTTGACACCGATCTGCGTCCAGTCAATGTCAAAGAGCTGATAGTACGCCTCATCGCTCTCAAGGAACTGAATCTCTGCTATGTGCAGCGTTTCACCCTGGGCAAGTGCGGTGGTCATGTAGTCAAAGCGGAAGCCGTTGACGTTGCCCGTCCAGCCCTCGAAATCGGACAGATCGAACAATACGTACTGCCAGCCGCTCTCGGAAAGGTCAAAGGAGGAGGTAGTCACCATTGCACCGTTTGCTGCAGAGGTCTTACCCGAATAGAAGAACAGCTCAAACGTACCGCCCGAGCAGTTGACGTTTCTGACCTTAAGCACGACGTACTTATAATCGTCTGCCTTGACGGCACTCATGCCGGCAGCCTTATAGAATTTTTTGAAGTTGAAGTTGACGCAGGGGTCGTTTGCTCCTGCTACGCTTGTGGAAAGCACAGCATACTGCTCGCCGTCCTCATCGGTTTCAACCGATACGTTGACCTGGTTTGCACCGGTCAAAAAGCTCTTGAGATCATCAGCTTCCACTGCGTTAAAGTCCGCAATGACAGAATTGATCTCGGGTACGGGCGGCTCGGTGGTCCCCTCCTCGGTAGAGGTCGTACCCTCGGTTGTGCCTTCGGTTTCACCCTCGGTTGTGCCCTCGGTTTCGCCCTGAGTCGTACCTTCGGTTGCACCCTGGGTTGTGCCTTCGGTAGTGCCCTCGGGCTGCTGATCGGGGGAAGTCTCACACGCAACCAGCGCGCCTGCCAGCATGATGCAGGCAAGCATACATGCCATGAATGTTATCCAAAATGATCTTTTCATGTTTTTTCCTTTCATTTATAGCTTTATTCTTCAGGCAAGGATACGGGAAGCACCTTGGCAGCCTCGTCAATATTGTGGAAGAACGCTACAAAGCCAAAGTCAACGGTATCACCCGCTTCCGCATCGTCCAAGCCAAAGCGCAAGAAGCCCAACACGCCCGAATCGTTATCGTAGCACATTGCATCATCTGCCAGGTTGACGACCAGATACTTCCATTCTCCATCCTTGGATGCATAAATCGCTGCCTGTACGTGTTCGGCAGGGCCGGTTGCGACGTTACCTTCCGAACCGATGTAGAGATTGACGCCAAAGTTATATTCGCAGCGATATTGGATCACCGCGATATTGCCTGCCGGCACGTAGTCCTTAACCAGATAGCAGTAGGGATCCCAATGGTCATCCGCGCCGAATCTGTACAGAGCCTTGACGCTGCCGTCCTCATTGAAGGTCATGCCGCCAAAGTCGCTCCAGTCGTTATCGGGGTTTTCTGCATACGCCTTGATCATCTCGGGGTCTACAAAGGTCAGTGCGGCTTCCTTGACTGCCTCAATAGAGACGGGAGTCTGCAGCTGCGCCTCGGTCGTGATCTCCTCAGTCGTAGGCTCTTCGGTCGTGGGCTCTTCGGTGGTGATTTCTTCCGTGGTAACTTGTTCTGTGGTGGGTTCCTCAGTTGTAATTTCTGCAGTGGTGTCAATGGGTTCTTCGGCAGGAGTATCGCATGCTGCAAAGCACAATACCGGTACCAAAGAAAGTGCGATCATTATCATAGATCTTTTCATTTTCTTCACCTCATAAAATTATTGCGGGAGCTCTTCCCTTTCATCATACCACATTTACACTGCAAATGCAATGCTTTTGTGAAAAATTCAGTTGACAAACTGTGCGCCGTAAAGCGACGCGTAAAAGCCCTTGGCGCAAAGCAGCTGCTCGTGCGTGCCGCTCTCAATGATATTGCCGTCCTTGAGCACTAAAATCTTATCCGCGTGCTGCACGGTGGAAAGCCTGTGCGCAATGACAAAGCAGGTCTTGCCGCGCATCAATTCCATCATAGCATCCTGAATCTGATGCTCGGTTCGGCTGTCTACGTTACTCGTCGCCTCATCCAGAATCAGCATGGGGGCGTGGGAGAGCATGGCGCGCGCAATGGTGATCAGCTGTCTTTGCCCCTTGGAAAGATTGACGCCGCCGTCCGCAAGATGGGTGGCATACCCTTGCGGCAAGGACATAATAAAGTGATGAATTTTTGCCTTTTTGGCAGCCTCCACGATCTCCTCGTCTGTTGCATCCTGCCTGCCGTAGGCAATATTGTCCCGCACGCTGCCGCCAAACAGCCACGTATCCTGCAATACCATGGTAAAGCTTCGGCGCAGGCTGTCGCGCGTGGCGTCGGTGATGGGAATGCCGTCAAACCGAATCTCGCCCGCGTCAATGTCGTAAAAGCGCATAAGCAGGTTAATGATCGTGGTTTTGCCCGCGCCGGTCGGCCCGACGATGGCAACCGTTTGCCCCGGCTCGACCTTGACGGAAAGTCCGTGCAAAATCTGCTTCCCCTGCACGTAGCCAAATTCCACGTTTTCCAAGGTCACCTGTCCACGTGTATCCAAGCTGACTGCATCCGGCTTGTCCGCAGGCTCGGGATCTTGGTCGATGACGCCAAACACGCGCTCCGCAGCGGAAAGTGCACTCTGCAGCTCGCTGAAAATATTGGCAAACTCGTTGATCGGACCTGCAAACTTGCGCGCATACTGTACGAATGCTGCCATATCGCCAAGCTTGATGATAAAGAGCGGATTGGTGATGCTGCCGCCCAACCAGAACATATAGAAGATGCTGCCAAGCAGGGTGATCAGTGCAATGGAGAGATTGCTGACAAAATTGACGGTCGGACCGATGACAGAGCCGTGATAATCCGCCTTATAGTACGCGCCGCATGCCTCACTGTTGCGCACGTCAAAGCGGTCGGTGATCACCTGCTCCTTGCCGTAGGTGCGAATGGTCTTCTGTCCCGACAGCATTTCCTCGGCAAAGCCGTTGAGCTCGCCCAGCTTTGCACTTCTGGCGCGGAACAGAGGACGGATATGCGTGGATTTATACTTGGTAAAGAGCAGCGAAATGGGTACTGTGATGACAAACACCGAGATCAGCACGGGGGAGATGGTCAGCATCATGACAAACGAGCCGACGACCGTGATACTGTTTGCACAGATTGCAAGCACGTCATTTGTCAAGGACGCATTGAGCGTATCGATATCGTAGGAAAGACGGCTGACGATCTCACCTGTCTGGTGGGTGTCGAAAAATCCGACGGGCAGATCGGTCAGGTGGTTAAACACCTCCTTGCGCATCGTGTACGTAATGCGCTGGCTGAGGTTGACCATGACGATCGAGAGCAGATAGGACATCACGCCCGATGCAATGTAGAAGGCGATCATCAGCGCGCAGAACAGAAACACGCGGGGAAAATCCACCTCACCGGGTCCTATGATGGCATCAATGGCAAGACCGGACAGCTTAGGACCTGCCAATGCCAGCACATTTGCCGAGATCATTAAGAAGAATGCCAGCAGCACAAGTCCGGGGTAGCGGAACATATACTTGCAAATGCGCACAAGCGTGCGTCTGCGCTGCGCAGGTGTCATGGGTGTCTTTTGCGGCTTATTCTGATTAGTCAAGCAAAGCACCTCCCATCTGCGAATCGCGGATCTCGCGGTAAACGGGGCA
>JAFNZX010000013.1 GCA_017382615.1 Clostridia bacterium
ACTTTCAAAAATCAGCAATTTGTTGCAGATTTTTGAAAGTTCGACGCGAAAACACCCACACGGGGTGTTTTCTTGCTCAGGATGACACGAGGGAGATTTCGCTTTTACCGCTAATTTACCAACCCATGGGCGAGAATTTCGGCATAGCCGAAATATGTGATCGCCGGCACCTACAGCAACTATCTATAAAAGCAATCACCAAGCATTATGCGTACGGCTTTTGCATCAAATCACGGCTCAGATCTATGAACTCGTGCGTCATACCGTGAAAATTATGGTCAGCCCCTGCCACAATCCGCACCCGCAGGTTGGCAAACCTTCCTTCAAGAAAAGGAACGTAGGGTGCCGACGGATCGCGCGCACCGTACACAGCAAGGATCTCAGTCTGCGACAATGCGGCAATATATCGCTTGGTCTTGTGAAAATCGATCATGAGCGGCATATTGACCAGCACCGCGCGCACAAACGTTGTTCGAGTCGCCAAGGCAAGCCCTTTGACGCAGCCGCCCGAGTTGCCGAACAGATACAGCTGCGGATCACAGACACCGTTCTCCGCAATAAATCGCGCAATGGCATGCCCATCCGCATCCACGTGGCTTTTGCCGTCGCACGGATTTGCCGCCACAATCACGCTGCAGCCATACGTATTTTGCAGCATACGCGCCATGAACAGATACTTGTCCTCTTCACCAAAGCAGTCACCGCCCAAGCCTACCTTGACAAACACAATTCTGTGATCGCCATACACAAAAGCATAGTCAATGCCGCCAAGCTGTAGAGTGCCGTCATATTGCATGCACGCAGGCTTCCCTTGATTTTCAAACACTTGCACACCCACTCTCGTCTTTTTCCAGCAAAACGTTCTCAATCATCACGATCTGCTCGTGCGTCATACCTGCATATTGCACGAGAAAAGTGCGTGCCTTATCCTGCGCCGTGCTTCCGGAAAGTGCCGCAAAGCCTTGCAAAAACGCTTGAAAATCCCCGTAATTGCGGGAACGCACACCCCAGATTGACAGAGAAGTAAACTCGTATTCCGTAATCAGATCCTGTTCGGACATGCCCAAAGCGGCACCCAATATAAAGGCAAAGGTACCTGTTCTGTCCGCACCGCCCCAACAATGAAAATATATGGGATACCTTGTGGGATCGGCAAATATCTCAAAAAATGCACGCAGCCGAGGCGCATGCTCCTTTTCAAAAATTGCGGCATACGGCACACTCGGCACAAAAACGCGCGCAATGCCAATCGCCTCCGCAGTTGTAAAATCCACCTGCCCGCGTGCTTCCCCTCGCATATCCAGCTCGGTTCTCACACCCAAGCGTAAAAGCTCCCGCGCCCCTTTGTCGCTCAGCTGCATGTGCAGCTCAAACTCACCGCCTCTGTACAGCAAGCCCTGACGAATTCTGCCGCCCTTGACGCGGTAGCCGCCCATGTCGCGCACGTTGGGAATATGATCGATCTTGATGCAGCGCGGCAGGGTATCTGCCGTTTTGAAGGACGCAATCTCACTTCGCTTGCCATTGCGCTGCACGCACCAATAATAAGCGGTGTTGACTTTGAGATTGTACACGGCGTGCTCGGTCTGCTCCGTCACATAAAACCAAGCGTCTTTCATATCCGCATGCTCGGACACCAGCAAATAATACGCCGCTCCATTGTTCTCCGGCTCATGCTCTTGCCACGAAAACACAACGGGTACAGGTACGGAGTGATCCTCCCCCTGCTTTACAAGGTCATACCATTGAAACGTCAGAGCTCCGTCCATTTGCGCACGATGCTGCTCATCCTCTATGAATTTTCTCTGTGTGTCGGTTTGCAAAGAGATCTCGCGTCCCCCCGTCGGACTTATCAGCTCAATCATTTTCAGCCTCCGCACCGTTTGCAAAATACAGATCGTACGTGCTCCGACGCATCAGATCCTCCCAGGGGTAGACGTCGGTATCGTGCCCTGTAAAGCAAATGACAAAGGGCTGATCGGCATACACAATGCCGATATCATTGCTCAGCTCGTCATCCTCGCCCGTTTTGTGCGCGATCTGTACGTTCTCGCCAAGCTTCCCTGCCAGCTTATGCCCGATCTGCTGCTCGGAAAGCACCTCTATTGCGTAATCGCTGACCTCTTTGCAAATATACTCACCGCGATACAGCTTTTCCAAAAGCACACCAAGCTCTTTGGGGCTGATGGAATTCTGCTTGCCCTGTGCAGCCGCCGAACGGTCAAACAGCTTGCGGCGAATGCGCGTTTTGCCAAGCCCCATCTCGGCAAAGCCGCGCTCAATGGCTTCAAATCCAAAATAGCGGATCAGCCGATTGGTAGCGGTATTATCGGAAAGACAGATCATCAGACGGCACACGGTACGGATATCGGTTTCTATGCTGCCCGTGAACATATTGAGCGCACCGCAACTGGGCACCTTGTCGAAGTCCTCGGTCACAATGCGGTCGTCAAGCGACATGTTTCCCTTTTCACACTCTGCAAGCACGTGCAAAAACAGCGGAAATTTGATCACGCTTGCCGCACCGTAGATCTCCTCTTCTCGGATACCGTATTCAAACCCCGTCACGAGGTTTTTGTAGTAAAAGCCAAGATGCCCCGGCATTGCCGCCATCTCGCGGCGAATGTTTTCAAGTACAGTCAGTTCAGTCATATTCGTTTCTCCGTAAAATATATTGACTTATTTCCCCATAATCTCTGCTGTCTTTTTCATCATATCCCGAATCGGCAGCGAATAGGGGCAACGGCTCTCACAAACGCCGCAGCCAATGCAATCGGATGCGGTCTTGCTTAGGCTCTCGTAGCGACTCTTCGCCCAATCCTTGAGATCATAGCGGCTGTAATATCCCTCAAACAGAAATACGCCCGGGATATTGATACCCGCAGCACAAGGTGCGCAATAATTGCATCTGCGGCAGAAGTTTGTGCCAAGCTGCGCTCTGATGGATTGCACCTTTGCTTTTTCCGCTTCGCTCAGCTCTGCCGTGTTGCCGACCGCCTGCACGTTTTGCGCGATCTCAGACACGTCCGCCATACCGGGAATGATCACGGTCACGTCCCTGTTGCTGACGATAAAACGCATGGCGATCTCTGCGTCGTCAATCGCACCGCCCGCCAAGGGCTTCATGCAGATAAAACCGATATTCTTCTCTGCGCAACGCGCGATCAGCTCTTCGCCCTGCGTTTCCACAATATTATAAGGGAACATCACGGTTTCCACCCACGGCAGCTCCAACGCCCGCTCAAACAGCTCGACCGAGTGCAGCGTAATACCGATATGCCCGATCTTGCCCGCTGCCTTGGCTTTTTGCAAAGCCTCAAGAGCACCGCCCGCAGCCATGACCGTTTCTAAATCCTTGGCGTTTGGATTGTGCACCTGATAGAGATCTATGTAGTCCGTGCGCAGATTTTGCAGGCTGATCTCAATATCACGCGCCATTGCCTGCTCGGTGCGCGCCATGCTCTTGGTAGCCAGCACGAATTTTTCTCGGACGCCCTGCAGCGCATATCCCAAATACGCCTCGCTGACGGTATAACCGCGCGCGGTGTCAATAAAGTTCACGCCCTGACGGATCAGCTCGTCAACGAGCACCTTGGTGCCCTTTGCATCAATCTTTTGAATCGGGATGCCGCCAAAGCCCAGGCGCGAAATTTGCAATCCCGTTTTTCCCAGTGTTCTGTATTCCATATAATGCCCTCTCAATGTATATTTTCGCATCACGCTTCGGTTGGTATGATCACATACTCCCCACTTTTGAGGATGCGCACAAGGTCGTCATTGCTCTTGATGCGCTCTTTTGCCGCGATCCCCGCGCGCCCCGCCGTGCCAATGGCGTGCGCGTCCGAGCCCGCTACGCAAGCAAGCCCGCGCTCGTCCGCTAAACGCCGTGCGCTCTCATTCCACTCCGGGAAATTGCCCGCATTGAGCACCTCAATGCCGTCAAGCTGATCAAGGCATTCCAATGGGAACGGACGGGCAATATACGTGCGGTCACGGTACGGGTGCGCCTGATAGACCAGCCCGCCCACTGCATGCACAACCTCGGCATATTTCTCTGCCGATGCCCCCTTGAGCTCAGGATGCGCTTCGATGAGCTCGGGCGAAATTCCATAGATCAATATCTCCTGCCCGTAGCCTACGTGCTCTTCAAGCCCGAACAACAAATCAAAATCACACCCTTGCGCATATTCCAAGCCGTACAGATAATCCTGCCTGTACGCGTCCACGAATTCCTTCCACGGCAAATTCCGATCCACCCTGTTGTCACCAAAATAAAAATGATTGGTCACCACCATGCCGCTAAATCCCTTACTAATCAGATCGTCAATATGCGCACGAATATCCTCGCCGCCCCCACTGCAGGGCGAGGTGTGAATATGCATCTCGTATTTGTATGCGTATTGCCCTTTCATGACAGCACCCCCATAACTTGATAATTTGATTATACCATACCGCAAAACAAAAATCAACATGCTGTTACCATAAATCCAAAAAGTCCCTCGGATTTTGACGCTTGCTGCCATCCCCGACTCGTTCAACGCGCCCGCCTGCACCAATCGCCAACGCAATCGCCCCCGAGCGCGAATATCATTTCAACCACTCGTAAGCTATACAAAAATCACCCACTATCATTCACAGATAGCAGGTGATTTTGTGTTTACCGGTATCAAAGAGACGAACACGAATTTAAATTGACTCAGCCCGTGTAAGCTATGACCTTCATACCGGATATGCCTTGTCAATAAAGTATCCGACTTTGCAGGACTTCGCCACGCCTGCACACACGGGACAGCCGCTGCCCCTGTACCTTGTCCGCGAGTACACGCACGCCTCCCACACGTGGTTTTCCGAGCAGCACCACCAAACCTTTTTGTTGCTGCTCAGCGTCACGTCCTCCGGGGTCAGATCCCCGTTGAAGGGCTGATACCATTCGCTTGCCAATTCGGGCTTTAAGGTTTTGAGATCGTTGAATCCGGGCAGTGCCTTACGCCCCGTGCAAAAGGGGCAGCCGGAATTATATCTTCCCGTGCGGGAATATGGCGCAGACTTGTAGCTGTGTCCCTGCGCGCATTTCCACCACACGCTTGTGTGCGATGCAGGAGAGAGACTGCGAGGATCCAGCTTGCCGTTCTTGTCGTCATCCCACTGGGCTGCGATACCCGGAAACAGCGTCACAAGATCGGTCTCGCCCGGAATGGCTTTGTATCCCGCGCAATACGGGCAACGCGTGCCGTTCGCCGCCACACCGTTGACAGGTGCCTGCCAGCTATGCCCCTTCTCGCATCTCCACCAAACCTTTTTCTTGTGATGGATGGATACGTCCTGCGGGCGCATATCCTTATTTTTTTCGTAATCCCAAAGGGCAAGGACATCCGGGCACTTCTCCACCAGACTATTTGCAAACATGATGGTCTTCATCTTATCATACCTTTTTGACCTTTAACTTACTTTTTACGTCCACTCACTTGCTTTTCGCGATCGGCTTCAGATATTTCTTGCATCCAAAGCCAGATCAAGCCTTTTGTGCACGCGCGTACTTGATCAGTACGATTACCACGAGCACCACGCAACCCACACCGAAAACGCCAAGCACTGCCAGAATCAAAGGCAGCGGCAAAGGCAT
>JAFNZX010000100.1 GCA_017382615.1 Clostridia bacterium
AGCTCCTTACCGCTCTTGTCAATACGACGGAAGCTGATCACGCTGCGATCCCTGTCGTCAGCATCAATCCATTTAAAGCCTTCAAACGAATCGTCCACCTGCCAGAGTGCAGGCTCGGCAAGATAAAACGCGTTGAGTGCCTTGACGAACGCCTTATGCTTGCGGTGCGTGGCATACTCGTCAAGCAAGAACCACTCGATCTCGCCCTCATACGCCCATTCGCGGAATTGCCCGATCTCACTGCCCATAAAGGTCAGCTTTTTACCCGGATGCAGCATCTGGTACGCACTGAACACGCGCGCTCCCGCAAACTTTTTCCAATAGTCGCCGGGCATTTTGTCAATAAACGACTTTTTACCGTGCACCACCTCGTCGTGCGAGATGGGAAGTATAAAACGCTCGTTAAACGCATACATCAAAGAAAACGTCAGCTTATCATGATGGAACTTGCGATACAGCGGATCCTTCTCCACGTAAAATAGCGTGTCGTTCATCCAGCCCATATTCCACTTGAGGTGAAAGCCAAGTCCTTGGCGGACATCGCCCGTCACGTGCGGATACGAGGTTGCCTCCTCGGCGATCATGAGCACGTCGGGACATTCCCGCCGCATATGCGCGTTGAGCTTTTTGAAAAACGCAACGGACTCCAGATTGATATTCGTGCCGTGCACGTTGGGAAACCACTCACCGGGCTCTCTGTCGTAATCCAGATAAAGCATGCAGGACACAGCGTCCACGCGAAGTCCGTCCGCGTGAAATTCCTTTACCCAATAGGTCGCGTTGGAAATCAGGAAGGATTGCACCTCTTCCCTGCCCACGTCAAAGCAGCGCGTGCCCCAACCTCGGTTCTCCATACGGTCTTTTCCCTGATATTCATACAAGGGCTTACCGTCAAACTCGTAAAGCCCGTAGGCATCCTTGGGAAAATGTGCCGGCACCCAGTCAAGGATCACACCGATCCCCGAAGCATGCATGGTATCCACGAAATAGCGAAAATCGTCGGGTGTGCCGTAACGCGGCATGGGATTGTAATAGCCGCACACCTGATATCCCCACGAGCCGTCAAAGGGATGCTCCATGACGGGCATGAGCTCCACGTGCGTGTATCCCATTTCCGCAAGATACGGGGCGAGCATATCGGCAATCTCCCGATAGGAAAGATACGTACCGTCCTCATGCTTGCGCCAGGAGCCCAGATGCATTTCGTAAACGTTCATGGGAGCTTGATAATACTGCTCGGCAGCTTGTCTGCGACGGCGCATCCAGGCAGCATCCTGCCACTTATATGCAGAATCCTCCCAGATCAGCGAATTGGTGCCCGGTGCCCCCTCGGAGCAACGAGCATAAGGATCAGCCTTCCAGATTTTGCGCTCGCCCGATGCAATACAGAATTTATACGCATCTCCCTCCTTGACCGCCTCACCCGGCAGCACTGCCTCCCAAATGCCGGCAGCAGTAATGCGCTGCATGGGTACAGACAGCTCCCAATCGGTAAAATCACCGCTGACCCAAACCGCGTCTGCATTGGGTGCCCAAACGCGGAAATAGTATCCGTCCTTTTCGCGATGCGCGCCGAGATATTTATACGCATATCCCGCCGTGCCCTGATGAAACAGATATCTGTCCAGTTCACCGTGCATAATCGCCATCAAAACCACCTCCCGTCAAACAACATCCTATACACCAATTTAAATTATACCACACATCTTTTGCGCTGTCAATGTGCGAAATGTCGAATTCTTCTTAAATCAATACAAATTTAAAGAGTATTTGTAGCCAAATTGTCCACGTTTTTCTTGATTATGAACGCACGTTCAAAAAACATTCAAAATCATAACACTTTTTTTGCACATAGATATGGTATAATGTTTCCATATCATTTCACAAGGGAGGATACGACCTTGATAGAGGTAAAAAATCTCACAAAAAAATACGGGAATAACCTCGCAGTAGACGACGTCAGCTTTAAGATCCGAGGCGGCAGAATCTACGGCTTTTTAGGGCCGAACGGTGCGGGAAAATCCACCACCATGAACATCATCGCAGGCAGCCTTGCCGCCACGTCCGGCACGGTACTGATCAACGGCTGCGATATCTGCGACGATCCGATCGAAGCAAAAAAACAGATAGGCTACCTGCCTGAGATCCCTCCGCTGTACGCGGATATGACCCCGGAGGAATACTTGATCTTCGTAGCACGTGCAAAGGGCGTCAAGCCGGGCCGCATTGAAAAGCAGGTCAACGAGGTCATGGAGCAAACGGGTATTACCCACATGAAGCACAGACTGATCTCCGGGCTTTCCAAGGGATACAAGCAGCGCGTGGGCATTGCGCAGGCGATGCTGGGTGACCCCGACGTCATTATTCTGGACGAGCCTACCGTAGGCCTTGACCCCCAGCAGATCATCGACATCCGTGCGCTCATCCGCCGCCTTGGCGAGAGCAAAACGGTCATTCTCTCCAGCCATATTCTGGCAGAGATCAAAGAGGTGTGCGATCACATCATCATTATCTCGCGCGGCAAGGTCGTTGCCGACAGCTCGCTTGAAGAGTTGGAAAGTCGCGCAGGTGACAGCACAACGATGCACATGAGCATCAAGGGCGCAAAAGACACCGTCCTCAGCGTCATCGCAGCATATCCCAACGTGCGCGAATGCCGCGTGCTTTGCGATAAGGACGGCGTTGTGGAGCTGGAATTGGAGCTGCCCCGCGGCATTGATATCCGCGATGAGCTGTTCTTCGCCATGGCGGAAAAGAGATGCGCCGTGATCAATATCGAGCAATCATCCGCAAGCCTTGAGCAAATATTCCTGTCCCTGACCGACAAGACGCAGGGAACGCCCGACAAGCGCACTCTGCGCGATAAAAAGCGCCGCGAAAAAATACTTGGCAACGTAGCGGACACCCTACCCCAAAACGACGACGGAGGTGAAGGAGCATGAGTGCCATTTACAAACGCGAGCTGCGCTCTTATTTTGGCAGCATGTACGGCTACGTATACTTAGCCTTTACGCTATGCGTCATCGGCATTTACGTGACCGTCAATAATCTGCTTAACTTTACCGCCGAAATGGCGTACACCTTCTCGGATATGGCGTTTATGTCCATTTTCCTGATTCCCGTGCTGACCATGCGTTCCTTTGCGGAGGAGCGTCGCAACAAAACCGACATGTTCCTGCTCTCCCTTCCCATCAAGCCCGTGGAAATCGTGCTTGGTAAGTATCTTGCCATGCTGACCGTGTTCGGCATTCCCGTTGCCGTCACCGCACTCTTTGGCTTGGTTCTGAGATTGTTCTCAGACGGCTCGGTTCTGCTGGGCTCAATCGGTGCTTCACTCGTAGCAGGTCTTTCTTACTTCCTGCTGGGTGCTTTGCTCATTGCCATCTGCATGTTCATCTCCTCGCTGACCGACAGCGTGGTGCTGGCAGCCGTGGGCGGCTTTGCTGCCGTGCTGGTGCTTTACTTTATGGACTACGCCGCGCTCATTGCCACCTATGCGGATGCCTTGCTGCCCGATGCAGCCTCTTTGATTTCCTTTATCGCGCTGCTGGTGCTTTGCGCGCTGCTTGCACTGATCTCGGGCTTGCTTTCCAAGAGCCTGCTGGTGGGCATGATTGCAGCCGCAGCCACCGTCATTCCCCTTTCGGGTGCGTATGCGCTGTGGAACGAGTCCTTTGTGGGACTTTTTGCTAAGGTGCTGACCCACCTTTCCGCTTTTGCAACCTTTTCTTCCATGACGCTGGGAGCGTTCAGCCTTGGCGGCCTGATCTTCTTCCTTTCTGCCATCTTCCTTTGCGTGTACATGACGGTACAATCGCTTGAGAAGAGACGCTGGAATTCTTGACGGAGGTAACTTGATATGCAACAACAAAATAAAAAATTCAAGCTCTCCGTTAAGGGTACGCGCATGGCGGTCGTCACAGCCGTCATCCTCGTGCTGCTCATCCTGCTCAACGTAGGCATCGGTCTGCTGCCCCGCACATGGACCAATTTTGTAGCTGACTCCAGCGATGCCTTTACCATCAGCGCAACCGCCAAAAGCTTTTTCAAAAAGCTGGATAAGGACGTCACGATCTACTACGTAGCCGATCCCGACATGACCTATGACGGTATGTACGCCGCAAAATTCCGCGTCATGCTGGACAAGTATGCCCGCCTTTCGGATCACCTGCAGATCCTGTACGTTGACGTAAGCGATGAAAAATTCTTTGCAGACCACGGCATCAACGCACAAAACGTTTCAGGCTCCTGCCTGCTCGTAAAGAGCGAGGAGCGGGTGGACTTTATCAGCTACGACGAGCTGTTTTCCTACTACTTCCCCCAAAGCCAAAAGCTTTTATCCTTTGCCGAATTTGAAACCGTGACAAACGCCTGGATGAACATGGCAAACTCCTATCAGGCATACGGAAACGACGTTGCCATTGCTTATGCGGATCAAGCCATCGCGCAGTATTACGGCATTACCAACTACTACAATGCCCTCTCGGAAATTTCCGCAGGCAACAACCTTTACTGGAATGCAGACGCCATGATCACCGCGTCCGTAGACTACGTCACCACCGACGAAATCCCCACCACCTATATCCTTTCGGGTCACGGTGAAGCAGAGCTTTCCGAAACCTTTACCAAAATGTACTTGGACGATCTCAGCGTCCGCTATTTCCTGATCAACCTGGATCAAAAGGGCGAGATTCCCGCCAACGCGGTCACGCTGGTACTCAACGCTCCCAAGACAGATATTACCGACAAGGAAAAGGCACTGCTTGCTGATTTCATTGCAAACGGTGGCTCGCTGGTGCTCAACACCACGCCCGATGCCATGGGGCTGACCAACCTGATGTCACTGATGAACTCCTATGGTCTTGCAGGCAAGGACGCCATCGTGCTGGACGATTCTCTTTCCTATAACAGCTACATTGAAAGCGGCAAGGAAAGCAGCACGGAAAAGGAGACCGATTCCGAAACCCAAGC
>JAFNZX010000101.1 GCA_017382615.1 Clostridia bacterium
ACCAACGCCCCGTTGGTGCTTAATGCGCGTCTTTTTATGCAAAAAACTTGACAAACATAGTGGGTATATGTTAGAATATGATGAATAATTATAATTCGCGCAGTATGCGCTGTTGCGATGAAGCAAAGCTTGATGAAGGGAGGATGTGCATCTCATGAAAAAAATACCAATCGGCGCAAGGATAAAAAATGCTTGGGAATATAAACGCCGAGCACTTTTGTGGACGGTTCTGATCGTGCTCATCTTTCTGGTTCTCAGCCTGCTGTTCTTGCGTTTTGCGGATGCGTATTTTACCTCGGATGCGTTTGGCTCAATGATGTCGGGCGACGGAACGAGCAACGATGCAATCTACGTGTTGCTTGACGATTACGTGCTGATGTCGTTTTTGCTGCTGCTCTACGCCTTTTGCGGATTTGCATTTCTTGTGCAGCTGTGGAACGATGACGTTGCGGATTATTACATACTGCTGCTGTTATGGAGTCTTGCGTTTTATGGGATTTACGCCTTGGATCTTTTTAATCCGGGCGGCGGACCGTTGCAGTACATGGTGCATTCACTGGCAGATACCTTGTATCAGCTTTCCTCCATTCCGTTGCTCCTGTGCATATATATCCGCACAAGGCGCTATCGGGGATTTGTCCGCAGCGTGCTTGTGATCGAGTACGTTGTCTGCACGCTGTACGCGCTGCTTTCCGTTACCGGTCTGATTCCGGTGGTGCTGCATTATCTGGGATTTTTCAGTGACCTGCTGCTGTGCTGTGCACTGGCGGGAATTTTGGTTCTCGGCTATGCGGAGGCAAAGCAGGGGAACGAATTTTATAGCTTGTTCTGTCCGCTGATCAGTGTGATGGTGGTGGGAATGCTGGTGATCACGTTGATTGCCGTGCTTGGTGACGGCAGCGGCTTTTATATGCAGCGCAAGGCGTTCTTTGATCTGGTAGAGCACCATAGTCTGCGCGCGCTGCGAGAGTATTATTTGCAGAAATTCGTGCTGCTATCGCTGTTTATCGTGCTGTTTGTCAGACTGATGACGGATCTGATGCATAACAAATCCATCATCCGCGTGCTCAGCTACGAAAAGGAAACCGCACAAGGCTACGCTGCTGCGGTGCGAGAGCGAATTGATGAGGTGCGCCGCGTCAAGCACGACACCATGCTGCATATCAACGTGTGCAGTATGCTGCACGCGCAGGGGGAATACCAAAGGCTTGGTGAGTATTTGCAAAATCTGCAGACTGAGGGGCAGACCATTGCTCCGCTGCAATACAGCAACAATCTGATGATCGACTATCTGGTTATGAGCTTTTCCCGCAAGGCGGAGCAAAAGCAGATCTCCTTGCAGACCGATATTGCGGTGCTGCCCGAGCTTTCAATCCCGGATTCGGATCTTTGCTCGCTGCTCAACAACGTGCTGCAAAACGCGTTTGATGCGTGTGCAAAGCTGCAGGATGCATCCGGGCGTTGGGTCAGATTGGAGATCCGAGCGGATGAGAACAAAATTTACTTTACTTGCATCAACTCCTGCGATGGATTTTTCATCATGGAGAACGGCAGGTATCTGACCACCAAGCAGGACGGAACGTCGCACGGCTACGGCATGGGCATTATCGGTGACCTTTGCCGAAACAACGGCGGCGCTATGGCGGTTCAGGCAAACGGTGATCGCTTTACCATCAAGGTTGCCCTGCCGTATCACGCAGTAGGCGACGAAAAGGGGAATGATAAATGACTTCTAAGAAAAGAATTTGCGAGATATTGGTTGAAAGAAACCAGATGAAGCCCAAGGATGCCAATCAGATTTTTGCCATCATGCAGGCGGGAAGAACCGGCAAGAGTGAGCAGGAGCTGATCCTTGAGCGCGAATTCGCCATGGAAAAGGATATTGCACGGGCTGTGGCGTTTAAATACGGACTGCCCATCGTAGAGCTGGAGGGAAGGTCCTTGGATGACGGACTGATCCGCCGCGTCGATATCAGCGTGCTCAAAAAGCACCGCGTTGTTCCGGTTGGCTTGACGAATGATGCCGAGCCCGCTCTGGAGCTGGCGATGTTCAATCCCATGAACGCCGGCGCAATCGAGGACGTGGAGCTGCTTGCCCGTATGGCGGTCGTGCCTGTGGTGGCAACCGCAACGGAGATCATGAACGCCATCGACAAATGCTTCGGTACCGAGACGCTGCGTACGGCGGTTGACCAGTTTACCAAGGAAAGAAAGAACGCGATTGCTGCGGCGGAGGAGGAGAAGGGCGAGGACATCAGCTCTGCTCCCATCGTCGTGCTGGTCAATACGCTGTTGGAGCAGGCGGCAAGACAAAGAGCATCGGATATTCACGTGGAAGCATTGCAGGACGCCTTGCGCGTTCGCTTCCGTATTGACGGCGTTATGTACACAAAACACCGTTATTCCGGTGAACTGACCTCGGCTGTGCTGGCAAGACTCAAGATCCTCTCCGGCATGGATATCTCGGAAAAGAGAAAGCCGCAGGACGGCAGAATGACGCATTTCGTGGATGGCAGAGAGTATGATATCCGTGTATCCGTGCTGCCCACCTCCTACGGTGAAAAGTGCGTTATGCGTCTTGCGCTCAAGAAGAGTTTGAGCCGTGATAAAAGTAAGCTGGGCATGAATCCGGATGACATGGAAAAGTTTGACCATATCATGTCCTACCCCAACGGTATCGTGCTGGTTACCGGACCTACGGGCTCGGGTAAATCCACTACGCTTTATACGGTGCTGAGTGAAAAGAATAAGGACGACGTCAACATCGTCACGGTTGAGGACCCGGTCGAGGCGAATATTGACGGTGTCAATCAGGTGCAGGTTAACCCCAAGGCAGATCTGACCTTTGCAAGCGCGCTGCGCTCGATTTTGCGTCAGGACCCCGATATCATCATGATCGGTGAGATTCGTGACGTGGAGACTGCCATGATCGCAATTCAGGCGTCGATTACGGGTCACCTTGTTGTCAGCACGGTGCATACCAACAGTGCGGCGAATACCGTGACGCGTCTTTTGGATATGGGCGTGGACTCTTATCTGATCGCGGACTCTGTCGTGGGTATTATTGCGCAGCGACTTGTGCGTAAGCTGTGCCCGCAGTGCAAGAAAAAGCGTCCGGCGGAGGAGTATGAGCTGGAATTTATGGGGCTCGATCCTACCGTGCCTACCGATATCTGGGTGCCCGTTGGCTGCCAGAGCTGCAACGGCACGGGATATTACGGACGAACCGGCGTTTACGAGATTATGGAGGTCAATCGCGAGCTCAAGCGTCTGATCAACCGTCGCGCCACTGCCGAGGAGCTCAAGCAGCAGGCACTTGCGGACGGCATGCAAACGCTGCGTGCCAACGCGACCAAGCTGGTGCTGGCGGGCGTTACCTCCTATAGCGAGATACTCAGTGTTTCTTACGAGAACTGATCAGGCAAGCTTCTCGATTACCAATCATCAGGAGTACATATGATTACTATCAAGCAAATTATAGATACGGGTGTGGAGCACGATTGCTCGGATATTCACCTGTCTGAGGGCAGACCTGTTGAGTACAGATGTCAGGGCGTGCTGACTGCGTTTGACGACGTTGTGCTGACGCATGCGGACGTTGTGGCTATATGTGACGAGATGCTCAACGCAAGAACCAAAGAGACCCTGAAAAAGTGCGGGGAGGTGGACTTTGCGTTCGCTATGGAGAATTGCGGCAGACTTCGTTGCAACGTGTACGTGGAAAGCGGCAGACTGGCTGCTGCTATGCGTCTTTTGCCCTTCAGCATTCCTACCACCACGCAGTGCGGTACGCCTCCTGCTGTGGTGCACGCAGCGTCCAGACAAAAGGGCTTGCTGCTTGTCACGGGACCTACGGGTCACGGTAAATCCACCACGCAGGCAGCGCTCATCCATCATTTGAACCGACACCATAAAAAGCATATTATCACGCTGGAGGACCCCGTGGAGTACGTGCACACCTCGGATCAATGTATCATTCATCAGCGTGAGGTGGGTGTGGACACGGGCTCGTTCTCGGCTGCCTTGCGTGCAGCACTGCGTCAGGACCCCGACGTCATTTTAGTGGGTGAGATGCGTGACACCGAGACCATTTCCATTGCGCTGACCGCAGCGGAGACCGGACACCTTGTCATTGCAACGCTGCATACCAACAACACCTCCTCCACCATTGACCGTATCATAGATGCGTTCCCCGCGGAGCAGCAGGCGCAGATCCGCGTGCAGCTGTCCACGGTGTTGGAGTGTGTGCTGTGTCAGAACCTTGTGCCTACCGTTGACGGCAAGAGAGTCGCGGTTTACGAGGTGCTCATGCCCACTATGGCGGTGCGAAACATGATCCGCGAAAATAAGACTCCTCAGCTGCCCTCGGCGCTGCAGACCGGTAAGAAATTCGGCATGCAGACCAAGGACGACCATTTGTACGAGCTGTTTATTCAGAGAAGGATCAGCAAGGATACGGCACTGAAATACGCGGAGGACGAGCAGCAGCTGGCAAGAAAGCTGGAGGTCTTCCACAATTGATAAAGGAGTAACTGATGCCAACATACGGATATCAAGCCGTATCAAAAAGCGGCGCAAAAAAGAAGGGGAGCATTACGGCGACCGATCTGCAGCATGCAAGACTGCAGCTGATCGCGGAGGGCTTGACTCCCATTGAGATCAAAGAACAGAATATTTTAAACAGAGATATCAATATCTCGTTTCTGGAGGGCGTAAAGTCGCGCGATCTGAGCGTGTTCTGTCACCAGTTCGTCAGCGTGATCGATGCGGGCGTGCCCGTGGCGGAGGCACTTGGCTTGCTTGGCCAGCAAACGCAGAACAAAACGCTGCGCAAGGCGATCTTCGGGACGCAAAAAGAGATTCAGCAGGGCGAAACGCTTGCGGATGCAATGCGCAAGCAGGGGAAGCGCATCTTTGCGCCCATGTTTGTCAACATGGTTGCCGCAGGCGAAGCATCCGGTAACCTTTCGGTGGCGTTTTCCCGTATGGCAGACTATTACGAGAATGCAAACAAAACCAAATCCGCGCTGAAAAAGGCGATGATCTATCCCGTGATCGTCATTTTGGTCGTCATTGTAGTCATGTTCGTTATGATGCTGTTCGTGCTGCCCAAGTTCAAGACCATGTTTGAGGATATGGGTGCAGAGCTGCCCTGGATTACGCGAGCGGTTATGTGGACGAGTGATTTCTTCGTGGCGTATTGGTGGGCAATTCTGGCAGGAGGTGCACTGCTCGGCGTTTTGATCTGGCTGTTCTCACGCACCAAAAAGGGCACGTATTTCTTTGACTGGTTTGCCCGTAAGATCCCCGTATTCGGCGCTTTGACCGTGAAAACCGCGTCTGCACAGTTTGCGCGTACGTTTGCGACGCTGACTGCATCGGGTCTGCCCATTATCGAGGCACTTGAGATCGTATCGCGCAGCATGGGGAATATCTACTTTAAGAACGCGCTCTTGCGTGCCCGCGAGCAGGTTGCGGTGGGCTTGCCCTTGGCAGAGTCGCTGCAGCGCAGCGGATTGTTCCCGCCCATGGTCATTCATATGGTCATGATCGGTGAGGAATCGGGTAATCTGGAAGCAATGCTGGATAAGCTGGCAGAGTATTACGAGGAAGAGGTTGATGCGGCAACCAAGAACGTCATGGCGTTGCTTGAGCCCATGATCATTCTGGCACTTTGTCTGGTGGTAGGCGTTGTTGCCATTTCGGTTATGCTTCCCATGTTCCAGATGTACGGCATGTACGATCAGTATTTGTAAGGAGAACTTATGCATCCTGCTTTGATAATCTGCGGTGCCGCTGTGTGCGGCGCGGGTGCGGGCGCTGCCTGTATGCCGTTTGTCAACCGCTATTTGATAAAACTTGAAAAAAATAAGCTTTCGATCAAGGGCTGTGCGCTTTTTATCACCGTGCTTGCGCTGCTTTGGGCGGCGGTATTTGCGCTAAAGGGGTGGGACCCTTCGGCATTTCTGCTCTCGCTTGCTGCGTCGGCGCTGCTTTCCCTTTCCCTGATCGATTGGAAAACGTACGAGATCCCGTTTGCGTATAACGTGTTCATCTTTGCGCTGGGAGTCGTTGCGTTGCTGTTTGATCTGACCCATTGGTATGAGTACGTCATCGGCTTTTTTGCAATCAGTCTGCCGCTGTTGGGGCTGTTCTATCTGTCCAAGGGAACGGCAATAGGCGGTGGAGACGTCAAGCTGATGGCTGCTTGCGGCATGCTGCTTGGTTGGAAGCTTGCTTTGCTGGGATTTGTGCTGGGCTGTATCATAGGCTCTGTGGTACATATCCTGCGCATGAAATTATCGGGGGAAAAGCACGTGCTTGCTATGGGCCCCTATCTGTCGATCGGTGTCTTTTTGGCGGCACTGTTCGGAGATGCCGCGATCGCATGGTATCTGTCCATGCTTGGTCTGTGACGGCAATCAATATAATCAATATGAGTATAACATGAAAGAATGAGGTAAAACAAATGGGCATATCCTTTGGCTCTAAGCACCTTCTTGCATTTCAAATAGATAACGGCGTGACGCAGGTGGCGGAGCTGCGCGTAAGCGGCAAGAATGCCACGGTGCTTAAATCCTTTTCCGTGCTGACGCCTATGGGTACGGTTGAGAGCGACGGCACGCTGATTGCAAGTGCGGAACTGGCTGCGCTTTTGCGTGAGCAAATGAAAAAGCATGGCATTAAAACCGACAGAGGCGTATTCTGCGTCAATTCTGACCGCGTCATCACGCGTCAGACTGTGGTGCAGAATTTGAAGAGAAACGAGATATTGAGTCTGCTGAGCACCAACTCGCAGGATTATTTTCCCGTGGACGTCAGTGATTATAAGCTTGACTACTCGGTTCAGGAGCAATTTGAGGAGAACGGCACCAAGATGCTTCGCATTCAGATCAATGCTGTTCCCAAGCCGCTGATTGCGTCGTATTACGAGCTTGCCAAGATGATGGAGATCGGGATTGAGGCAGTTGACCTGTCCGGTAACAGCCTTTTGCAGGCGGTAGGCGTCAATCCCGATATGATCATGTCCGAAGAGGACGAGGAGGGCAGCACGTATCTGATCGCCAATCTGTATTCGGGCGGCACGCAGCTGACCTTTATCAAGGACGGTACCGTCAGATTGCAGCGTACGATTTCAAACGGTCTGGGGGATAGCTTTGATACGCTGATGCTGGCAAATGCCGATCGCTCGAGCGGCATTCTGGGTTACGTGTTATCCGCGGATATGGACAGGGAGGAGATGGAAAGAGCTTCCGAGGTGGCAAACGCCAAGGCTGCCGAGCTGACCGCTGCCATCAACCGCATCATTGAGTATTACTACTCGGTTGAAGGATACGGTAACGGTAAGATCTACGGTACTGCCATAGGGCAGGGTGTGCTGCTTCCCGCATTTGTGTCCCTTTTGTTCAAGGAATTGGATATTGAGCTTCGTACCACGCACAGAATCGGCGCGAATGCTGAGGACGCCGACAAGGAATACGGCTTGTATCTGCCCTGTATCGGTGCTTGTCTGCATCCTTTGAATCTGACGGACAGAGCGCTTAGCATGACGCTTGAGAACATTTGCGCAAAGCGCAGATGGCTCGAGCGTGCAGCCATCGTCAAACGCAATTTCATCATTCTGGCAGGCGCGGCAATTTTTGCTGTGTGCGTGCTGGTGTCCGCTCTCATGGCAGGTGTCGTAACCGTGGAAAACCTGACCACGAAAGCGACCATTGACGATTATCGCACCAAGATCGAGGTGCTCTCCGAGGTGGCAAAGCAGCATCATATCAAGCTTAACGCCGAGTCTGTCCGTGATGCTCTGCAGGCGTACAAGCAAAAGCTTGCGCAGCTGGAGCAGGACGAGCAGATTTACGAATCGCTCAAGGCAGAGCACGAGCAGCTTGCCGAGACCTATCTTGCACTCAAGGAGGCTTGCGAGCAGCTGGAGCTGGACTTTGCTTATACGGAAAGCGTATATAATAAGGAATACGCAGTTTATGAGGACTTTTCCAAGAGCATCTGGTCCTGGTATGAGGAGGTCATGTTCACCATGGATGAGGACTTCATGAATACCTATAACGATAATATCGTTTCCTTTATGGAAGAGCTGGAGGACAGAATGCCCTCTACCTTTACCGTAACCGCGATTGCCGTGACTGATCAGGGAATCAACATGGGAATTGAGGTGCAAAGTAAGGAGCAGGTGATCTACGTGATCCAGGAGCTGCGTGAATTTGATACGGTTGAGATCGTCGGTATTTCGGGCTTGACCATCGTGGGCGGCGGTTACTCCGATCTGTTTGAAGAGGAGATTGACGGACCCTTTAACCCCACGCAGCGCGTACGCTTTACGGTTGCATTGAAATACACTGAATTATTCAGAGAGCAGAACTGAGAAGGGAGGGCAGAGATTTGAAAGGCAAAAACGAAGTCAAGGCTAAAGATAATAAAAAGAAAAAGCCGCACTACAAAAAGAAGCAAAGCGGTATTTACAATAAAAAGCTGACGGACAGCAAGAACAGAAGTAAGAATAAAAAGATCGACTCCCTGATCGAGGAGCTGGTTGCGCAGGCACAGCAGGCGCAGCACGCAGGCGATCCTGTACACACCCCCGTCGCTCCCGATTTACATAAGGACGCTGTCGTTTTACAGGATATCGTGGAGCAGCCTGCCGAGCAGTCCGATTCGACCAAGGAAGCTCCCGCGACGCCCGAGACACCCACCGCAGAAGCTGCCAAGGAGACAAAGCAGCCCATGACGCCCATGCTCAAGCTGTTGATGCAGGCAGGGCTGGGAGGTGCGTTCGTGTGCATGGGTCTGATCCTTTTGTTGAGTACAACCTTCTTGGTATATACTCCCATGAAGGAGCAGAACAAGGTGCTGGCAGAAGAGAGATTGGCAACCCGCATGGAGCTCAGTCTTTTGATCTCGGACGTTTTCCCCAGTATGAAGGTGGATGACGAGCTGGGCGATCTTTTGCACAAGGCACTGGAAAACCGCAAGAATACACTGCGCAATGAAGGCAACGCTGTGGTCAAGGAAATTGGAACGCTGAGCACGGACGAGGTGATTGCCGGTCTTTTGGAGCAGGTTGGCTATACCGGCGCGGATTTTGCGGGAATCGTCAAGGACGAGGGACAGACCAAGACGTGCATGGAAGCACTCAACGGCCCGATCGGCACGATTGACGCAAGACTTGAGGAGCTGGGTGTTGCCAAGCTCAAGGAGGACATTGCGGTTTATAAGGGCACGACCACGACTGTGACCAAGGAAAATGAGAACGGTGAGACCGTGACCGAAACTGTGGTAACGGGCGGCTTAGTTCCCGAAATACAGGCAAAGAAAAATGAGCTGCAAAAGAAATACGACGATATCAAGGCAAAGCTGGATGCATTGGATGCGTACCTGCATGATAACCAGGGTAAGATCACGGGCATGTACAACCGCCTGGAGGGTACTGAAAAGACCGATAACGTCTTTGTCAAAATGGAAGCAGTGACGGCTTACGTCAAAGCCAATGCCGAGGATAACGTTTTCCTGCAGGATATTGACGAAAAGCTTGAAAGCTTCCCGGGTCAGTCCAAGGAAGAGGACGACATTCTGTTCATTATGAAGGTGGAGGCTGAGACCGGCATCCGCATGCAAACGGTCAATTACGGCCAGGATTACCAGCACGTCAAGCTGTCTAACGGCATGCTGTTGTGCTATGAGGTGTACAGCATTCCTTACTATGCAACCTATCCCGGCTTGAAGAATCTGATTGCATACTTTAATGATAATGATGATTTTTATGCGTCGGTATATACCTTGTCTATGCAGTATAATCCTGCTAACGAGTCCATTCAGGGCAATATGGTCATCCTGCATTACTATTTGCTGGAGGATGGCGCAGAGTACGTGCCTCCCGTAATCGACGAGGAGATCATTCCCGGTATCGACGGCATTTTCGGTGACGTGACCGACAACGGAAAGCCCAAGGGACCCATGAGCAACTACACGCCCGAGGATGTTGAAGGCTGGCTGAATGAAGGCATGACGCTGGAGGAGGTTCGCAAGAAGCTGACGGATGAGCACTATCCCGAAACCGAGCTTTTGTGGATCTTGAAGAAGAAGTATAAGACAGATGAGGATATCCGCGGCTTCTTGGAGGAGTACGGCGATCCCGAGGTGGATTACACCAACCAGATGGCAACGCTTGGATATCTGCAGCAGATATTCCCCAACACCGATCTTGGCACGCTGTTGGATATCTATAACGCCAAGCTGCCCGAGGAAACGCCCAAGCCCGAGGAGCCTGAGGATACGGAGGATACCACCGACGAGGTGCCAGAGGATACTACGGGCGGTGAGCCTCAGACGGGCAAGCTGAGTGATTATACCGTAGCAGACGTTGAGCAAATGCTGTCGCAGGGTATGACGCTCAGAGACGTGCGCGATAAGATCAAGCAGGAGGGCTATAGCGCAATTGAGCTGGCGTGGATCTTGCACGAGGAATACACCACGGAGACGGAAATCATCGTATTTCTGATGGAGAACGAGGAATACTTCAATTCTCTTGAAGAGGCAAAGGAATTCTTTGAGTGCTCGTTTGAGGACTTGAAGGCGATTTACCGCAGTTGATTACTGAATGAGAAAGGAGAAGGGCATGAAAAAGTTTTTAAATGTGTTTTTGAAAAATCATAAAGGCGTGAGTATGGTGGAAGTGCTGGTGACGGTTGCCATGCTTGCAATTGTCGTTGTTCCATGCCTTTCCTCCTTTGTCATGGCGCAAAGGGGTAACGCCAAGGCTGCCGAAACCCAAGCCGCATATACCGCAGCAGCGAATCTGATGGAGGAGCTGAAGGGGTTGCCGGATAATGTGAGTCTTCCTGAAAGACTGAATAATGATGAATATTCTGTTGATGATGTCAAAATCAATAAATTCGACGGTGTTCACGTGATATATGAAGCGGTTAACGAAGGCGCAACGACATATTACAAAATTTGGATCTACGCCGGAGAAGGCGACAATAAGATGAAAGAAAACGACTCCGACGTTACCGACGACTACATCCTCAAGGGGGTGATCGTACCGTGATTAAAAGGTTTATCAAGGATAACCGCGGTCAGGTGCTGTACGCGGTGCTTGTAACCATTATGTTTGTCGGCATGCTGTCGATGATCACCATGGGCTTGACCCTGAAGAATTACAACGCTACGCTCAACAAGCAGCAGCACGTGACAGACTACTACGCGGCGGATGCCGTGGCGGAGTTGATTCGTATCGAAAAGTTGGAAATCGGCGAAGGCCCTGTAATAGTAAATGCAG
>JAFNZX010000102.1 GCA_017382615.1 Clostridia bacterium
AGCCCCTGGATCGGGGACTTCGGTGCATTTTTGCTCACACCGCAAAACGATTGCGTGGCAAATACGGGAGCGGGTGCGTGGTCGGGCGTGCGCACGCAGGATTCTTTGCTTGCACCGCACTATCTGCGCATGCACTTTATGCGCCCCAATTGCACTCTTGAGCTGACACCCACCGAGCGTTGTGCCGCGCTGCGCTTGCACTTTGGGGATAGCAGAGCCTCCTTTTTATCCTTCTTGCCCATCAGCGGCAATTACAGCTATCGCTACGACGTGGAAAAAGCAACGCTGTACGGTAGCACCGACGGCATCAGCCAAGGCGACGCCAAGCATTTTAAGGCATACGTTGCCGTGCGTTTCTTGGACGATTGCGTGGATGCGACACGCACCTATGCGCAAGGCGAGGGCGGATCTGCCTCTATACACGTAGCACTTTCGGGCGGCACTTGCGAGGCGCGCATCGGCATTTCCTACGTCAGCGAGCAAATGGCAGACGCAGCGATTGACCGTGAGTGCGGACAGCACACGTTTGACGAGCTGATGACTGCAGCGCAGGAAATTTGGGAAGAAAAGCTCTCACGCATTGAAATTGAAGCGCAAAACGACGCGCAGCTGCGCACCTTCTATTCCTGCCTGTACCGCGTTTTTCTTTTCCCGCAAAAGGCTTACGAGCTTGACGCGAACGGACTTCCCGTGCACTACGTGCCGTGTGACGGCAGCGTCAAGCCGGGCGTGAGATATACGAATAATTGCTTTTGGGACACCTACCGCACCGAATTTCCCCTGCTCTCCCTGATTGCCAAGGAGGAGTACGCAGAGATTCTTGCAGGCTTGGTGACCGATTATACAGACGGCAGCTGGCTGCCGCGCTGCACCGCCATGGGCGAGGTGGGCTGCATGCCAAGCACGCTGATCGACGCCGTCATTGCCGAGGCTGTCGTCGAGGGCATTGGCACGCGAAAGGTTTGGGAGTCTGCCTTGGACGGCATGCTCTACCATGCCAACAACGAGGCAGCACAGCCCAGATACGGGCGCAACGGTGCGCTTGCTTACCTACAGTACGGCTACGTACCGCGCGAGCAGCACCGCGAATCGGTTAATCTGACGCAGGATTTTGCATACGGCGACTGGTGCATTGCCCGCGTTGCCGAGGTGCTTGGGAAACCCGAGATCACCGCGGAGTACGACAAGCGCGCAACGTATTATCAACATTTGTTTGACCCTGTAAGCGGCTTTATGCGCGGCAAGGACGTGCACGGCAACATGGCAGCAGAGTTTGATCCCTGCACGTGGGGCGGTGAGTACACAGAGGGCAGCGCATGGCAAAACTCCTTTGCCGTGCCGCATGACGTACAAGGACTTGCAGCACTCTACGGCGGCAAGGACGCGCTGATCCGAAAGCTGGACGAGCTGTTTGCCACACCCCCGCGCTACCGCGTCATGGGATACGGCTTTGAGATCCACGAAATGACCGAGATGGCGCTTGTGGACTTTGGACAGATGGCGATTTCCAATCAGCCCTCCTTCCACCTTCCCTTCCTTTACGCAGCACTGGGAGAAGTTGAGAAGACCGAATATTGGGTGAAAAAGCTGACCGAAGAGGCGTTCCATCCCACCGAAAAGGGATTCCCCGGTGACGAAGATACCGGCACGACGGCGGCGTGGTATATTCTGTGCCTCCTGGGGCGCTACCGCCTCTGCCCCGGCAGCGGTGAGTGGATCACCTTCAGACCGCTGGTTAAGAGTGCAACCGTACTTGGCGAGAAGTGGTTTTGACAAACAGGTCAATTTAAAAAGAACCGCCCCATGGGGTTGACAAATTAGCGGTAAATTTCGCAAAAATCAAGGACTGTATCGTTTGGATGCAGCCCTTGATTGTTTTTATAGATAGACTATCGCAACCTCGCCTTCTTCGGAATGGCAACTTACTCATACAAAGGTCGTTATACCATCAACGGTACTATCCGTTACGAAGGTTCTAACACCTTGGGTAAGAGCCGTACCGCACG
>JAFNZX010000103.1 GCA_017382615.1 Clostridia bacterium
GCGATCGCGCCCCAGATGTTGACCTGCAAAAAGGCGAAGGTGATGCCCACGGCCAACGCGTCAATGCTGGTCGCCAGCGCCATGACCGCCAGCTCACCCAGGCGGAAGGGCGCATCCTTGTCTGCCTGCCCCTCCTGCTCACAAGGGCACTTGCCCTCACGGCTCTCCTTGATCACGTCAAGGATCATCTTGCCGCCGATAAGCAGCAAGAGAACGAAAGCAACCCAGTGATCGATCGCAACGATATATTGCTCAAATTGCTTGCCGAGCAGCCAGCCGACAAGCGGCATCAGCGCCTGAAATCCGCCAAAGAAGGCAGCGACCGTCAGCGTGCGTCCCCAGCGAATGCAGCGCATCTGCAAGCCCTTGCACACCGCTACCGAAAAGGCGTCCATCGAAAGTCCGATGCCAACGAAAAGCAATTCTAAAAATCCCATGTATTTGTGTAGTCCTTTCACGCCGCTCCGTCATTTTTTGAGCAGCAAGAGGTATTATACCACAATTTGCCGTTTGTGTCAAGTAACTTCCGCATTTTCCACGGACGGACGCGAGCGCAGAGCATACAGCTCCTCTCGCTGCGGACAAAGCGGCGAAAAACGAATCAACAGCCGCCCTTCGCTCTGCATCTCGCAGGCAAAGATCGCGCGGTCAAACGACGCCAGCCGTACCGCCGCCGCAAGCTCAATTGGAAGTGCATCCTTTCCCCAACCACTCCATTCCTCCGCCAAAAGCGGAACGGAAAAGCAGGGGCAAAGCTGCCGCGCATCCTCCTGCACCTCGATCGCGCCGCTGCGTGAAAGAGCCTCGCCTCTGCGAGTAAGCCAAAGCCCGAGACACAGCAGCATGGCGCTCATGCGTGCAACGTTGACCGTGCCCAGGCACGGAAACGGGATCTGCTCCGTGGGCAGCGCCATCTGCGGCAGACCGAGCATGCTCCATATACTGTGCACCCGCTCATCCAGCATGGCGACCAGTGCAGGGCGCGTCGTAATGCTCACTTCCCTGCCCGCACCGCGCATCAGCTTGTAAAATTGCTGCCGCACGCCACACAGCACTCGATAGCATGGCTCATCATCTCGGCGCAGACCTGTGCTCCCCGCACCCGGCTCCGGCAGCCGAATATCCTCCGCAAAGCAATGCGATAGCACGCGCAACGTCCGCGCCGTGTTGCCGTGTATTACCATGGCAACCAAAAATCCGCTGTCCGAAAGCCACCTGCCGCTGATCAGCGCCACGCTGCGAACGTGCAAAAAAGCGCATGGCGTCACGTCCGCACTGCAGCTTTGGTACAGCTCGGCATACCGATGCGCGTCTCTGGCAAAAAACGACTGACCTGCGGCATAGCGCCCACTGCCCGCCGTTGAGGCGATAATGCGATTGTCCGCCAGCAGCATCAGATCAACGCCGCGCCCAAAGGCAAACGGCTCGCTCTCCTCCGCCTCGTCAATCTCCTCAAACGTGATCTTCCGATGACCGGAGAAAATATCCGTCCCCATCACCGACCGATCCGCCCACCAAGTTTCCACACTCAACTCTCCTTGTAATAGTCCTCGAACAGATCGTTCGGTGTGCATTCCAAAATATCACAAATTGCCTTAAGGTTTTCAAATTTGATACTCTTGGTCTCGTTGTTGACGATGCGATTAAAGTTCTGATAACTCAAGCCAAGCTGAATGTACAGCCAGTACTTGGTCTTTCCCTTCTCCTGCAGAATATCCAAAATTCTTAATTTCATGATATCACCTCGACATTATATAATATGCATATCCATTATATACGAAAATTTCGTTCTCATGATAGACTTTGACATTATATATTGCAAACATGATATTCATACATTAGAAAGAAAAAGAAAAAAGTTTCTCCAAACCCCTTGACTTTTGCTTGTCGTTGTGGTATAATGATGGGCGTTGAGGGAAACCGAGACGAAAATACAGGGGTATAGCTCAGTTGGTAGAGTACCGGTCTCCAAAACCGTGGGTCGCGGGTTCGAGTCCTCCTGCCCCTGCCAAAAAATCCAAGTCGAAAGACTTGGATTTTTTCATTTGTGCCGCAGGCACAACATCATTTGCGTGGCACACGCAACATCATTTCGAGCAAAGCGAGAACATCATTGCCGCCCCGCGGCACAAATGAACGAGGTTGCACCGTTGGTGCAAATGATGTGCTTCGCAATGATGTGGGCTTACGCCCAATGATGTTGCGCTTCGCGCAAACGGAATTAGATCGATAGTCTTGTGCGCTGAAATATAGTTGATTTATAATCGAAAGTGTGGTATAATAAAGGCGGAAA
>JAFNZX010000104.1 GCA_017382615.1 Clostridia bacterium
ACCCCGCACGCGCGGCTTCGCCGCTCGTGCAAAGCTTGCGCAGGAAAAGTACACGATACGGAATACCGCAGGCGCAAATATGGGTTCTGAGTCCCTTCCTTAGCCTTTGAACTTTGCGCCGGAAACCCGAACAATTCAAAACGCCCCTACAGATATGCGGGCGGATATGGAATCCGCCCCTACGGGGGATGGGCGGGCGATTCGTGAATCGCCCCTACGAGGATTGGGCGGGCGATTCGTGAATCGCCCCTACGAGGATTGGGCGGGCGATTCGTGAATCGCCCCTACGGGGGATGGGCGGGCGATTCGTGAATCGCCCCTACGGGGATTGGGCGGGCGATTCGTGAATCGCCCCTACGAAGGACGTGCGGACGATCAATGGTCGCCCCTCACGCACCACGACACGGGGGACAGCCCCGCAGTATCATGTCCTGCGGACACGACACAGGCGACAGTCCCCGGTGTCATTGCTTGCAAGCCCCCGCCCTATAAAAAACAACCGCACCGCGAAAAATCGCAGTGCGGGTATTTTTATTTGGTTGTATTTGATCAGCTCTTGATCTGCGTTCTCTTAAAGGCAAACAGACTTGCCCAGATAATCAGCAGAATGTGCACGATCAACACGCCCACACCTACAAAGGAGGAGCAAACGTAGGGCATTGCCCCCCAGATCGACGACATGAGCATGTCCTCAAGCCCCGTCAGCGCGCCAAGTCCGTCCAGCACACCCATCAGTCCTGCCGAAGCACCAAAATCCAGCGCGGTGACAAGCAATCTGTCCATGCCCAGATACGGCAGCACGGTTACCTGCAGTGCGTATCCAAACACGCCCGTATAGTTGGCAACAATCAGCGCAAATGCCTGAATATCCTTTGCAAACATCAACACGATCATGCCGCACACGATGCTCAACACACCCTTCTTGGTCAGCACGCTGACAAACAGGCAAAGCATCGTATACAGAATCACGGGCAGCGTCAACACGACCAGTGCCCACAAATGCTCCGCAATCGCGGGAATGGCAAAGGCTTTGCCGAACAGCACGCCGTAATTATTGACAAACATCGTGCTCTGTCCGTAGAAGAACAGATCGATGACATGATTGAGCAGCGCAAAGATATACGTAATGATAAAGCTTGCGCCCATCATGGTGCAAACGTACAAAAGCAGTGTGGCGATCTTGGAGCCTAACAGCTTGCTTCTGGTTTTGGGACGAATGACCCACAATCTGACCGTACCCGTTGCAAACTCACGCGACAAAATCATGCTGGCAAGCACGATCGCGATGGCACTGATCAAAAACGACGCAGTAGACAAGTTCGTGATAAACGTGGCTTTTACACTGCTCTGATGCATATCCTCAGGCAGCACGTCGTGCGTATAGGCATATTCAATGGCAACAATCGCCTTGTCATACACACGGATCTGATGCTTGAAATTGCTTTGCTGCGCTTTGGTAAGCAGGATAAAGTCACCGTTTATCTCACTTTCCATCACACGCTGCATGTTGTAGCGGCGCATCTCCAGGACCTCGGGCAGCACTTTGCTTACCAGCGCAAATGCATTTCCGCTCGGGCTTGCGCCCTTTTCCTTAAGAGACTCGTACGCAGCAATGACGCGCTCAATATCCTCAATCGTGCCTTGGCAATGTGCCAGCTCCATCTCCTTATATGCACGTGTGTACTCGGGGTTCGTATCATTGGGATCGGGATTTGCCAGGGCTTCCTCAATGGTCGCAAGTGCTTCGCGGGCATTGCTCAGCTCACCCTGCTCCTGCATGATCAGCGCATCGTAATAGCCATCCGGCTCAATGGTCAGCGCATACTGCTCTATTTCCTCGATCATTCGATCACAGATCGGCTTATAGACCGAGACCGCTTCCACTACATCGGCAAGTGTGCACTCTTGCTGCAAGCCCATTTCATCCAGACGGTAGAACTTGATGGTTTCCTGATTCGTTTCGGGATCGTAAAACCATTCCGTGCCAAACCACGGCTCTTCCTCCACCTCCTCGGCATAAGGGAAGTTGATCAGCAGATAAAACAGCGTAGCATCCTTATAGATATCCTCTACGGTGTATTTGCCGCTCCCAATTCCCTCATAGACCTCTCTCCAGCGGTACAAATGGATCAAACTGCTTTGCACGTTATTCACGACCCAATCCTCTATGGCATTTTGCTCGACAAAGTCGAAAAACGCAGCGTACGCCATGCTCTCCACGTAAGAGGATTTATAGCCTTTCTCCCACTCCTCTTCTGCCTGCTCGCGCATCTCGTCCGACTTGGATTTGGGATCCTTGAAGACCGTGCGCAAAACACCTGCAAGTGCGCTGTCGGGGTCTTCCTGGATCTTTTCAATCGCCCAGTCATAAGCGGCGCTTTCGGTCAGGAAATTCTTACGGTGCGCGATCAGCATATTCAGAGGCGTCATGAGCACCGAGGTAAAGAAGGACACGACAATCACAAGTGCCAGCACAATACAGGAAAGCACTACGTAGGTTTTTTGCGCTTTGAGCTTGATAAGCTCATTTTTGATCAACTGCTTCATGCGTTCCCGCCTCCTTTCACGTCTGCCGCATCCTTGCCGCGGTGTTGCTTTTCCACGACGGGCTGCGTGCCCACGTCAGTCGTTTCCGTCATTTCAAGGAAGGTATCCTCCAAGGATTTCTTTTGTCTTGCAAGACCGTACACACGCACGCCCTCGCGGCACAAAAGGGCTACGATCTCGGGTACGCTGTCGTGTACGGCGTCAAAGCTCAGTGCACCGTCATACTGCGCACCCGTGCAAAGTGCGCTTGCCGAAAGCAATTCCATTGCCTTTTCTCCGTCCGGCGTTTCCAAGGTATAGTGCGCTGCCTCGTCCTCCTCGATCATACCGTCTGCGTCCAACGAGCGGTAGCCCACGGTCACGCCGCGGTCAATAATGCCCACGCGGTCGCACATCAGCTGCAGCTCGGAGAGCATATGGCTGGATACGAATACCGCCACGCCCTGCTCGCGCGACAGCGTTTTGAGCACGTCACGCAGCTCCTTGATGCCCGCAGGGTCAAGGCCGTTTGTAGGCTCGTCCAGAATCAGCAGCCGGGGGTTATGCAGCACCGCCTGCGCAATGCCCAGACGCTGGCGCATACCAAGCGAATACTTGGCAATCTTATCGTCAATGCGGCTCTCCATGCGCACAAGGCGGATGACCTCGTCTACTCTCTCGCGGGGCAGATCGGGATACATACGAGCATACTGCTCCAGATTCTGCCTGCCGGTCAGATACTTGTACATCTCGGGGTTTTCGATAATGCCGCCCACGCAGCGCATGGCTTGCTCAAACTCCTTGACGTTGTCGTGACCGCAAATGCTGATCTCACCGCTCTCCATGCGTAAAAGTCCCAAAATCAGCTTGATCGTGGTGGTCTTACCCGAACCGTTCGGGCCCAAAAATCCGAATATCTCGCCTTCCTTAACGTCCAGTGTGATATCCGAGAGAATCTTGCGTTTGCCAAGG
>JAFNZX010000105.1 GCA_017382615.1 Clostridia bacterium
GGATCCCACAAGCGCAGCGCAGTGGGAGGAAGGGGAATGTGCGTGAAAGTCGGGCAGGTGAATTTCGAGCAGAAACTGTCTTGATTTTGCAAAAAACGCTAAGATAATACGATTCTAATTTCTTTACGAGTTCCCCTTCCTCCCATAGCGGGTACGCTATGGGAACCCACCTTCCCCCGAGGGGACGGCTTTTCGGCGCGCATCCGTTCCGCTTTCTTGCCTGCAGTGAGTTTTCCTTAACTTAATGACATTGAGTGACTCAGCCCCTTTTTTCATGCTTTGAAAGGGGGATGTTGCGAAGTGCACAAATCAAGGGACAAGCAATTATGAAAAGTGCCAAAAATTTTTATTATAAGTAAAAAATTGCGCGTACAGCGGAACTTTTTTGGATTTTTGGCGTCTTTATTTTATATAGGGGCTTGCGGACGTGCCCGCATGGCTGTTGGACGAAATCCGTGATTTGACAGATCCATACGACGGCAGCGGCTTGCAAATTTCACAAAAGCGAGGGCTGTGATTTGTCCACCTTGCACATTGCATTGCGCGCGTGCGTGTGATATAATATAACTAACTATATAAAGTAGTAATTTTTCCGGGAAGGAAGTTTATGATATGACGATTTGCAGAAAATGCGGAACGAGTAATCAGGATGGCAAAAAGTTTTGCGTCTTTTGTCACGAGCTGCTCATAGCAGACCCCGTGGAGATGGAAAAGCGTGCCGCAGCAGCGCAGAAAAAGCGCAACAAGGCACAAAAAAAGCTGGATGCTAAGCATAAGCGTTGGAAAAGAGCGCTCTTTATGCTCATTCCCATCGGCTTGCTTGACCTGATCAACCTCATACTCTGCCTGGACCTTGCCTTTATCGGCATCGGCAATATGATCGGCGAGCTGATCGGCGATCTGGCAAGCGGGGCGCTTGGGATGACCCTTTCGCTGTTCGGCAATCTGGTATATACCGATCAGACGGTGGGATACGTTGTTCGCGCACTGGAATTTTTGGGTGCGCTTGGGTTAATTTTCATCGCGAGCATTTTGACCGTTATCATGATCGTGCGCATGATCAAGTGGCGCGTTTATCTCAAAAAGGGTGATAAGCAAGAGGCTGCGCTTGCGCAAGAGGCGCAGGCAGCGCAGGGCGTGCAGGAGCAATCTGCATCGGATGCGCCCGTGCAGGAGCAGGACGTAGAAACGGTCAAGCTCGCTATGGGGCAGGAAGACGTGTCCTATGCGTCCTTGGCGCAGCTTGCCGAGCAAAAGCAGGCTTATGCGATGCCCACGCCTGCAAGTGATGCGAATTGCAAGCAGCTCTTTGATACCTTAAGTGCGCATCTTTGGGAGTACGATGAGGATAGCGTGCGCCGCATTCTGTCGGCTATGTCTGCCTCTCGACTGCTGCTTTGCAGTGCGGGTGCGCTGGATAGTGCAAGCATTTTTGATAATCTTTCGCACGCCTTTGGCGTGCAGGCGGAGCAGTATACCTGCCCCGAGGATGATGCAAAGCGCGCGAGCAGTATTGCAAGCGTACTGCTGCAGCGCAATGCCGAAACGGGCGAGCTTTCGCATACTGCCTTTGCAAAGGCAATGTACGTAGCAAGCTTTTCTCCTGAAAATATTTATCTGGCAGGCGTTGGCGGCGTAGGAGCGGCTGAGGTGGATGCGGTATTTTCTCCGCTGGCGTCGTATTTTGGCGTTCCTGAGGGGAATACGGCACTGTATCTTGGCAACAACGGCTCGCAGAGCGTTGCGGGCATTGAGGAGGGCAAGCTGGTGCTGCCTGCGAATTTGTGGATGCTTTGCGTTTTGCCGGAGCGTGATCATTTGCCCTGCGTAAGCGGCAGCTCCGCGCGTTATGCCGCAGCTGTGTATTTGCGCAATTCCGGCAAGGCGTTTATGCCCGAGAGAGCCGAGAGCGTGCAGCCCGTTTGCGTGTCCGTGGGCGCATTGGAAAGAGCCGTGGCAGCAGCCGAGGGCGAATATTTCCTTGACGATGCATATTGGAAGGTCATGGATATCCTGGAGCAGCGCATGCTTGAAATGGGTGGTCAGCATTTTGCCAACCGCACGCTGCGCATGCTGGAAAAATATACAGCCGTGTTCCTTGCTGCGGGCGGCAAGATGAGCGATGCGTTTGATAACGGCTTTGCAGCCGTGATCGTGCCCGCTTATGCCGAGCAGCTGCGTGCATTGGCAGATGCTGCGGAGGGAGAAAAGCTGTCCGCTATGCTGGAGCGCACGGTAGGACGTGAAAAAATGCCCGTTACGGTTGACGTGCTGACTGCGATGCAATTGATGTAAAGCCTGCCGAAAGGAGAGAGCAACTATGATGATTTTACAGTTTTTGTGGGAGATGCTGTCCTCCAGAACTGCCATCGGTCTGTACGTGCTGATCGTGCTTGCGTTGATCACCTGGCTGGTGATTGCAGTACTGCGTGCAGATACCTCCCGCGTGCAGGTCGTCGCCCCCGAAAATCAAGGGGACGGAAACAAAACGGGAAAAAAGGGCGGCGGTGCGCAAGCGCGGACGCCCGGCGCGCCCGAGCGTGCGGACGGGGAGAGCAGATTTTTCATGCTGGCAAAGACGGATGATATCATGCGCAAGTATTCCGCGCCTGTGTACGATCCGTCCGTGACCTTGTCAAGCTTTTGCGAGAGCTTTCAGGCGTATGCAGCAGGAAACCTGGGACTATACTACGATATTTCGGATATTCGCCGCTTTGTTTCCAATCTGGGCGTTTCCCATATTTTGGTTATGCAGGGTATGTCGGGTACGGGTAAGACCTCCTTGGCATACGCGTTTGGAGAATTTATCGGTAACGCATCGGTCATCGTGCCC
>JAFNZX010000106.1 GCA_017382615.1 Clostridia bacterium
GCAGCATCTTACCCTCGCCCACGCAGACTTCAAAGCCGTAAGAGCCCTTGAAGCCGCCGCCAAAGAACATCATAAGCGCCCAGATCAGGCACATGACTACAAAGAGGCGGCAAACGTAGCCGAATACGCGCGTTCCAAGTCCCCTGCCCGCTTGGTCGGGCGGACACAGAAGGGGACGCTGATGCTCGGGGAGGAGCTCCGCCTGCTTTTTCTGCTTTTTCTCACGAGGCTGCTTTTGCGCCTTGATTTTTTTCTCTTTCTTTGCCACGGTGCTCACCTCCCCTCATTTTGCTCGGGCAATCTGCCCTCAACCAGTACAAGTCCGTTCTCGGCAAGCTGCCCGCGGCAGCCCTCGATATAGCGCAACCGCTGTGCGCGGTTTGCAAATCTCTCCTCCGGATTATACAGCATGACCTGCGAAGAGCCAAAGGTCGCGCCCTCGGTCATGCCGGGGATGGAGCACAGTGCGCTGACCGACGCGCGGTCGATCGCACCCGTAACAAAGATCTGCTTGGTGCTCTGCGTTTCCGCCGCCATGGCGCAAAGTCTTGCCACGGTATCCTCGGGGCCGCAAAGCGGTGCTGTGGCAAACTCACGGAAGATCAACTCAAAATCCTCCTTGCCGTGCAGGGTGACGCAGTACGCGCCCGCCTCGCTGCGGCGGTCAAACCACATTAAGTTGACGATCTTGCCGTTGCGGAATTCCTCCAACAGCACGGCTACGGTCAGCTCGACCACGCCGTCGGCAAGGTACTCGTTCATATCCTCATAGTAAATATCACGGGCAAGCAAATGCTCCTCCTGACGCTCGGGCAGCGCATCCCTGCGTGCCTGCTCGGCAGAAGCGCGGAATTCCTCGCGCAAAGCGTCCTTTTGCTCACGCGAGAGCTTGATGCCCTGATCCTTGGCAAGGGCGACTGCGCTCTTGATCTTGCGCTTTTCCGCCTTTTTCTGCGCCTTTTCCTGCTTGCGGGTCAGCTCTTCGAGCGTGACGGGCTTGGGAGGCGTATCCGGGAAGGTGCGCGCCAGGTCACAGTACACGTTGGTAATGTTGGCAGTACCGGTATTGTACTCCTTAACGATCATCTGCTCACTCTTGGAGGACAGCTTCCAGTGAATGCTCTTAAGCGAATCTCCCATGCGGTAATCGCGGATGTCGCTGACCTCCAGACGGTCGTAGGAGATAGGCGAGCGCACCGTTCTCGCCACGCTGTCCGAAATTGCCTGCGCCGCTGCCTCGTCCAGATTGAGCTTTCTGGGCAGCACGTAGACCTGATTGTAATTCTCCACGTCCACGCGCACGCGCATCAGGCGGAAGAAATCGTATACGTAAAAGCACTTGACGCCGATATCGTACGTGCCGCGGAAGCGGAAGCGCACCTCATTGCCCACGTCGTAGCTGGAAAAGGGCGCAAGTGCCAATCTCACGGTACGCATGGTGCAGCGCACGCTGTTTGCCTGCGGCAAAAACATCTGCGCCTCCACGAAGGGGTAGGCAAAGACGGAGCTGTTATTGACGCGGAAATGATACTCGTACGCCTGGTTCTTTTCCACGGTTGCCGCGTCCGACATCATGTACACGCTCAGCGACATTTTTGCCGTCAGCATATAAAGGAACAGCACGGGCAAAAGGAACACAAGGAAGATAAACAAAATGTGCGAAAAGGCGTTGTTGAGTGCTTGCGTAAAGAGCAGCGCAGCACCAAGAATGCCCAGATACCACCAGAAATTCTTAGTCAGTGCAATCGTTGCGCCTCTCTTGCCCATATCCTTGCCGCGCTTGTACGCCTCCCTCTCCTTTTTGGTGGAGGGCAGACGAATCTTGGACGCCAGCGCGACCGTGGTTTCGTTGATAAAGATATCCTGAAAGCTTTTCTCCTTTGCATTCGCCTCCTGCTTTTTGTACCAAATGCGGTACAGCACGATCAGCGTGCCAAGCAGCAGCAAGGAAGCGATGAGCACGTAAGGAGTTACGTGCTTGACTGTAATGCCGTCCTCGACGTACTTCTCCACACCGCGCAAGCGGGCAGCAAGTCCCGCGCCCGAGAGGATGCAAAGCACGCTTGCCAGCGCATCCAGTCCCGCAACGATGGCAGCCCACAGCGTCATGTGACCCACGCTCTTGGGGCCAAACCTAAACAAATTAAAGCCTGTGACAAGTGCATAGCAAAGGGTGCAGATCAGCGCACCGAAATACAGCACGCCTGCTGCCTGCAAGCCTAAGACAGCACCCAGAATGTTTTCCTCGGTCAGCTTGAACAGATCCAGATATTCTTCCAGCCCGGCAAGCTCTCCGCCAAAGAAATATGAAAATAGTCCCATGCCGCTCGCATGCAGATCCAACACGTCCGGAACTGCGATGCGTACGGCATCCAGGCAGACAAACACGATCTGACAGACAAGCATCGCGCCCGAAAGTGCCCAGAGCAGAATGCGGTAAAGCTTGGCGTAATCCAGAGGCTTTGCCTTTTTCTTTGCCCGGGTCTTCTTTTCCACGAACGAATGTCCGCAACCGTCACACACCTTGGGGTTCAGCGGCAGTATCTTGCCGCAATCGGGGCATTTGGTTGCCACCGTCGCACCGCAGCTAAGGCAATACGTTTTACCCGCAGGTATGCTTTTGCCGCACCTGGGACAGAGTTTACTCTGTTCCATTGCCCTTCTCCTTTACTCAGACGGTGGTCTTGGTGTCTCTCTTACCCTTGTAAGGCACCTCTGTAGTACGCAAAATCTCACCCAGCACGTCGTTTGCCGTGATATGGTTAAGCTTTGCCTCCTGCTTGAGCATCAGACGGTGGCTGATCGCGGAGCGGAAAATAGCAGCAATATCATCGGGCAGCACGTAATCTCTGCCACGCAGGAACGCATATGCACGAACCAGATGCATCAGCGCAACGGTTGCACGGGGAGACGCGCCAAGAGCGAGCGAGGGATGCTTTCTGGTAGCGCAGATCAGGTCAACCATGTACTTATACAGCTCGTCGTTGATCTCCACCTTGGTGACCAGCTCACGAATCGCCTTGATCTCGTCTACGCTCAATACCGCGTTGACCTCTTCAAGCGGGCTGTGATCGCGGCGCGCCTTGATGATGTTGATCTCCTCCTGCGCGTTGGGGTAGCCCATAAAGATCTTAAGTGCAAAACGGTCCAGCTGTGCCTCGGGCAGCGGATACGTGCCTACGTAGCCCGTGGGGTTCTGGGTTGCGATTACCATAAAGGGATCCGGTACTGCCATGGTCTCGCCGTCCACGGAGACCTTATTCTCTTCCATTGCCTCAAGGAGCGCGGACTGCGTCTTGGGGCTGGCACGGTTGATCTCGTCCGCCAAAAGCAGGTTACACATGACAAGACCCGTGCGGAACTCAAACTCTTCCTTTTGTCTGTTATAAATGTGGAAACCGGTGATGTCGGAAGCCATAACGTCGGGGGTAAACTGCGCACGCTTGAAGCTAAGACCCGTGGTCTTTGCCAGAGCGGATGCCAGCGTGGTCTTACCGGTACCGGGAACGTCCTCGATCAGCACGTGAGAGCCCGCCAGCATAGCGGTCATGAGCATGATAATCTCGTTTCTTTTGCCGACGATGACCTTCTCAACCTCGGTAATGGCAGCCATGATCTTGCCGTGTGCCTCTTGCATTTCGGGGGACATGGTGGGGGTGTTGTTTTGGCTTTCGGTATTCATA
>JAFNZX010000107.1 GCA_017382615.1 Clostridia bacterium
ACGGTTTTCGCATTCGATTTATTTTGTATAGGATTGCGCAATCCGACATTTCAACCGGTAGGGGGCAATTGTCGAAACCCACGCAATAAATCGGATATGTGAACCGTCCGTCGGTAGGGGGCGATTGTCGAAACCCACGCAATAAATCGGATATGTGAACCGTCCGTCGGTAGGGGTCGGCGCCCTCGACGACCCGTGCGGGCGCAAAGAACTTTTCTGCCCTGTCGCTTTCACACGTGCATTGTTGCGCCAAAAACGGAAAAACGCGTGCTATCAATAATGCTTTTATAAAAATAAAATTCCGATTTCGGAACAAAACATTTGCAAAACCTATTGACAAAATGCTATCGCAGGTGTATAATATTGCCATAAAAGAATGAGGGCTCGCGCATTCGCGGGCGGAAGGGAAGGAATATTATTATGGCAAAGAAAGCAGTTACACCCGAGGTTGTTGTAGATAAGAAGGCGGAAAAGCAAAGAGCGCTCAATACCGCCATGGCGCAGATCGAGCGTGAGTTTGGCGCGGGCGCGGTCATGCGTCTGGGCGAGAACGCGCACATGGAGGTGCAGGCGGTTTCCACCGGCTCTATCTCGCTGGATATGGCGCTGGGTATCGGCGGCGTGCCCAAGGGTAGAATTATTGAGATTTTTGGTCCCGAGTCCTCGGGTAAGACCACCGTTGCGCTGCACATCGTGTCCGAGGTGCAAAAGGCAGGCGGCGAGGCTGCGTTTATTGACGCGGAGCACGCGCTTGACCCCGTGTATGCAAAGGCGCTGGGCGTGGATATCAACAATCTGCTGGTCTCTCAGCCCGATTGCGGTGAGGATGCTTTGGAGATCACCGAGGCACTGGTGCGCTCGGGTGCCATCGATTGCGTGGTCATCGACTCGGTAGCGGCTCTGGTTCCTAAGCAGGAGCTGGAGGGCGACATGGGTCAGGCGCAGATGGGCATGCAGGCGAGATTGATGTCGCAGGCAATGCGTAAGCTGTCCGCGGTTATCAATAAGTCCAACTGCGTGGTCATCTTCATCAACCAGCTGCGTGAAAAGGTGGGCGTCATGTACGGCAACCCCGAAACCACCACGGGCGGTCGCGCGCTCAAGTTCTACGCATCCGTGCGTATTGATATCAGAAAGACCGATCAGCTCAAGAACGGCGGCGAGATCTACGGTAACCGCGTCAAGTGCAAGATCGTTAAGAATAAGGTCGCGCCCCCCTTCCGCGTTGCGGAGTTTGATATTCTGTACGGCAAGGGCATCTGCCGTTCCGGTGAGGTGCTGGATTTCGCCATCAATTCGGATATCATCAAAAAGAGCGGCTCGTGGTTCTCGTATAACGGCGAGAGAATCGGGCAGGGCAAGGATAACGTGCGCAAGCTGATCGAGGGCAATCCCGAGCTCATGGCAGAGATCGAGGAAAAGGTGCGCGTGCTGCTGGCTGACGGCGACATGCTCGTGGAAGAGGAATTCGATCTGGACGAGGACGAGGATGACGCATTCGACATCCGCGTGCTCAAGGATGAAGACTAAGCTATGACCATCTATATCAAGCGCATCACCCCCGTGCCCGACAAGGGGATCGCGTGGGTGACGCTGCTCCTTCGCGGCGAGAATGCCGAGCAGGTGCAAAAGGAAAAATATCCGCTGCTGCTTATGCAGCTTCCGGAGCTTTCGCTGCAGGTAGGCGAGATCGACGAGGCGTGTGCCGAGCGCATTGCGGACGCATCGGGCGTTTGCCGTGCCTACGTCAAGGGCTTGACCTCGCTTTCCTACGGAGATCAATCCGTGCGCGGCTTGACGTACAAGCTTGTGCAAAAGGGCATTGCCAAGGAGCATGCCATGGTCGCAGTGCAAATGCTCGCACAGGCGGGATATTTGCGCGAGGAGAGTGCTGCCTTGCGCGAGGCGGAGCGCAGCGTGGCAAAGCACCGCAGCCGCAGGAGAGTGGAATACGACCTGCAAGCAAAGGGGTACGATGCGCGCGGTGCAGAAGTGCAATGCTATCTTGATGAGGTGGACTTTGACGAGATCTGTCGCATCGCGCTGCGCGGACAATGCCGACACGGAGTGCCCGAGGGTGATGATCGCAAAAAGCTGTACCAAAAAATGCTTGCGCAGGGCTTTACATCGGGGCAACTCAAAGAGGCGTTTGAAGCACTGGACGGGCAAAAAATGTAAAATATTTTCCCGTGTGTGCAAAGATACTTGTAAATGCAATCAAAATCAGTTATAATATAGGCAGAGGGAAAGCTCTCTGCCTATTTGATTTAAGGAGAACGTACATGAAATATCATCATTTTTTATTGGCTGCGCTCTGTCTGCTGCTTGCGTGCAGTATTTGCGCGTGTAGCGGAGAGATTTTGGATACAGGCGGTTCGGGACAAGGCTCGGGGCAGCTTGGGACGCTTGCCCCCGAAAGCACCGCGGGCAGTAACGGCTCGTTGGCTGGAGATGACGTTTTTGCCAATGCCGAGCATCTGTTGACTATCCGCGTGCTTGAAACGGGAAAATCCGATTGTATTCTCATCAAGCTTGACGATACCGTCATATTGATGGATACCGCGGATGCGGACGATTATGCAGAGATTTCCGATGAGCTGCAATCGCTGGGAATTTCCTGCATCGACTATCTGATCCTGACTCACTTTGATAACGATCATATCGGCACGGCTGCAAAGA
>JAFNZX010000108.1 GCA_017382615.1 Clostridia bacterium
AAAACAGCGGTCGTGATCGGCGGTGGATTTATCGGTCTTGAAATGGCGGAAAACCTTACTGAGCTTGGGATCAAAACAACGATCATTCAGCGCGGCAATCATCTTTTGCCTACGGTTGACTGTGATATGGCATCGTTCATCCACGCAAGCTTCCGTTCCCGTGGCGTGCAGCTGTTACTGAACAGCAGCACCGAAAAAATGAGTGTGACAGGCGACAGGGTCTTGCTTGAGCTTACCGGCGGACAGCAGCTCAGCGCGGATATGGTCGTGCTTGCGGTTGGCGTTGCCCCGGAAAATACACTTGCGAAAAAGGCAGGACTGGAGCTTGGTTTAAAGGGCGCGATCAAGGTGAACGGCAAAATGGAAACCTCTGTTCCCGACATCTATGCGGTGGGGGATGCTGTGCAGGTAAAGCACTTTATCACCGAGCAGGACGCGGTCATTTCACTGGCGGGACCTGCGAATAAGCAGGGGCGTATCGTTGCCGATCAGATCTGCGGGCTTGACAGCGAATACAAGGGCTCACAGGGCTCGTCCGTGATAAAGCTCTTTGATATGACGGTGGCAACGACGGGAATCAATGAGCAGCAAGCAAGGGCAAACGGTTACGACTACGAAAAGGTGATCTTAACGCAGAATTCGCACGCAGGTTATTACCCCAACGCAACGGCGATGACGCTGAAGCTGATTTTCGAAAAGGAAAGCCTTCGGATCTTAGGCGCGCAGATCGTTGGTTACGATGGTGTGGATAAGCGCATTGATGTGATCGCTACGGCGATCCGAGCGAGCCTCGGGGCTGACGAACTAAAGGACTTGGATCTGGCGTACGCTCCGCCTTATTCTTCCGCGAAGGACCCCGTGAATATGGCAGGCTTCGTTGCCGAAAACATCAAAAATGGTGTGGTAAAGCAGTTTTATTACGAGGATATTTCTGCTTTGCGTGAGCGCGAGGATGTAATTTTGCTTGACACTCGCACGCCTTTTGAATATATGCGCGGTCGTGCGGATGGCTTTATCAATATTCCGTTGGATGAGTTAAGGGAGCGCGTAGGCGAGCTTGATAAATCCAAAAAAATTTATGTTATGTGCCAAAGCGGACTTCGCAGCTACTTGGCAACGCGGATCTTAATGCAAAACGGTTTTGACGCTTGCAACTTTGCAGGCGGCTTCAGATTATACAGTAGTATTAAAAACGAAGAATTGCTATCTAACAGGTGCTACGCTTGCGGCATGGAAAAATAAAAGATAAATGAGAATTTGACGAGAGGAGCAAATGATAGACATCATTACTTGGATTGGTGAAAGTAATTATTATTTGTCAGGCTGTCAAAAGAGATAAAGGGCTGACGGCAAACCGTCAGCCCTTTAACAATTTGTTTTCTGGACTTTCCCACGCTCTTGTGATATTGTGGTGCTGCAACCCATCGGTGCGTTTGTCGGCAAACTCACACACCGAAAGGAAAGTAATATGAACACAGAAGAATTACGCAAGCAATACGAGCAGCTCCTGCGTGGCGCGCCCGACGTGCTGACACCGAGCAAGATCGTCCGCTGGACGCCCTTTGGCAAAAACACGGTTTACGAGCTGATCAACAGCGGCAAGCTGCGCTCGTTTCAGTATCGCGGTAGCCACATCGTCGCCAAGGCAGATCTGATCGACTATCTGGTCGCCACCGCAAACGATCCGAACGGCAAGCGTTTCCGCGTGGGAGGAGGGAAGCATGGAAAGTGATTTCTCCTACCTCCGCGATCACTACCCGCAGGAGGTCACCTCGGATCAGGTGCGGCAGATGCTCCACATCAGTAAGCGCAAATGCGCGTGGATGCTGCAAAACGGCTGGATCCGTTGCGAGGACAACGGCAAAAAGACGCGGCGCTATACGATCTATCTGGAGGACGTGATCGCCTTCGCCGAGGATCGCGAGCAACACCCCGAGAAATACGCCTTTCCCGCCATCTTCTCATCGGGGAGGGGCACGCCCTCGCAATCTCCGTATCCGCCCGAACCGCCCGCCGATTTGCGCCCGTGGCTCGAATATAAATGGCGCCGCCTCGGCGATGCACTCACGCAACGCGAGGTCGCCACGCTCCTCGGCTACTCCATGGACGCCGTCCGCCGCTGGCTGAACCGCGGCTGGCTGAAATCCCTCAAAGCTAGTGGCAAGGACTATATCCCCAAACCGTGGCTCCTCGACTTCGCCTGCGCCTACGGCTACCGCATCACCAA